>DBEYTJ010000179.1:0-5052 GCA_048181065.1 Collinsella sp. | reverse complement strand
CTACCTCGGTGTACGCATACGAAACATATGCGGCCGCCTCGTTGCCGTCCATAGACTTAAACTTACGCGCCATATACCCCTCTCCTCTCATATAGGTATACAGGCCCCGGCGATCGCCGGGATGTTGGCGTGATGGGATTTTCGTTGTTGCTTCCGATCATCTGACAGGCGGACTCAGCGGCAGGTACATGGCGTGGAGAGAAGGCATGCCGAGGCGAGGAGAGCTGCACGCGCTCCACAGGCCCAGCTGCCCGTCTTGCACATGACCGAGCGCCGCAAAGGCCGCATGCCGGATGCTCCCGGGCACGCCCCGGCAATGGGAAGCGCCCGCAACGGAAATCCGCATGCGGGTTCATTGTACCCCGCCGTCAGGCCATATTTCGGCAAATATAGGTGGGCGGTAAAGGTTTACCTTAGGTGACTGCCAAGGGCCAAAATGGTCCCTTCATCCCCGGGCGACTGGCTCTGGCGCGCCAAGGAGTGTCCCCAAGTGCCGGCAGAAAAGGAACGTCCCTATCTGCCGGTTAGAGGGCGCCGAGGAGGATGGCGTAGGTGGTGGATTCGCCGAGTTTGAGCTCGTCGCCGGGGTTGAGCTGGGCGGAGCGGCCAGGCTCTACTTGAATACACACACTCGTGGCCCCGTTTACCACCACGGTGCCGTTCGTAGACGACAGGTCCTCGACAAACCATGTGCCAGAATCGTCGCACCAGATATGGGCATGGCGGGCCGAGACGTCGTCGCCGACGTCGGTGATGTCGCCTTCCCCCGTCGCCAGCGCGCCGATCTCGACGCCTTCCTCACTCGGCTGAATCCAGCGCGGGGCGCTCACCACGTAGCCGTTTTGCACGCGCAGCAGTCCCAGCGGATGCGCGGGCGCGACCTCGTGCTCGCCCGCGACCGAAGATGTGCTCAGCGAGCGCGGGGTCGATGTGGCACCGCCGCAAGTCGCGTGCGCATAGTCGATGGCATAGGTCACCGAGGATCGAACATCTGCCGAGCAGCCGACGGCGACAAACAGTACCAGGATGGCCTCGGCGCGCTCGGCGGGCATGAGCTCAGCCGCCTGCGACAGGCGCTCGAGCGCATTGCGATAGAGATTCGTGTCCTGGTGGCATTCCTCGAGTGCGCGCACCATGGACTCGCCAGCGGGGCCGCACACCATATTGGTCACGGCCGCGGCGTCCATGGGATTGCGACGGCGCAGGGCCAGCTGCGACATAATGCGCGCGGCCGAGGTGCCGTAATCGGCAAAATAACGTTCCTGCAGCGTGCCGACCGGCGCGCGCACGATAAAGCGCGAAACCCAGGAGCGATCGGCGGCACGGCTCTGCGGACTACGGCCGTCGGCGAGCGGGCGGCTCGAGAGTACCAGGCCGCACAGTTCGATATGGCTCAGGTGCGCTGCGCGCTTAAAGATGTCAAACATTGCCCCGCACGGGGTGAGCTCAGCTTGAGAAGCCATGGCTTAGCCCTCCTTGGTCGCAGAGATAGTGTCGGATGCTTCGGCCGGCCCGCCAAAGGCGCTGGCAGCCGCGGCTCCGCCGGCAAGCGGCGTCGCCATGGGAATTTTCGCACGTCGTGCTGACACGACGGGAAGCTCAAAGGCAAACCCCATCGCCAGCAAGAACCACGTGAGCGCATAGGTTGCAATTATGGCGGCCACCAGGCCACCCGCCACGGCATGCTGGGAAAACACGGCACATGCGAGTGCGGCCAGAGCCGGAACCTCGCAGGCGGAAAGGGCCAACACGCCCTGCAGGAATCCCGCACGGCGGTCGCGCGCCAAGGCCCCGGCAGCGATGCCCACCATGCCCGGCGATGCCAACGCCAGCGCGGCGATAATGGCCGGCAGCTTCCCGGACCACATAAGCGGTCCCGCGGCAATCGTCACATGGGCGCCCGACGCCAACAGCGCCGCTGATACCACGACCACAGCCCAAAGCACGCCGCATGCCGCCGTCGCACCAACCATCGCCGCACGCCGGGCTGCGTGCCCCGATACCTCCATCGGGCACGGCATGAGCGGCTCGGCGCGAAGCGAGCGGGCGACATTTTGCGCATAGTGGTCGCAAAATGCCGAGAGCGCCGCCTCCACCGCAGCCGGCTCGGGACGATCTTCCTGATGGCAGGACAGGCAGGCCATCACCACATCGAACAGCTGAGCGTCGACAAACGCCAGCGCATCGCGCAAATCCTCGGAATTTGGATCGAGCCCCAGCTGCTGAGCCTGTTCGGCCGCGGCAAGTGCCACATCGGGCTCGCGTCGCAGCAGCTGCGTCAAGTCGCAGCCGGGCGCGTGGGCGCCGACGGGATAATCGGGCAGCGTATCCATCTTGAGGCGATAGGGGCTGGCGATATCGCGCGTCTTTTTGCGCGAGCCCGAAGCACCCGATGCACCCGGCGCCACTTCGTACGGCGCGACACCGGCGATGAGCTCGTAGACCGTACTCGCCGCTGCATAGACATCGATCGCCGGCGACATGCGAAGCATGCGCAGGTCGGGGATATCGTCGGTGAGCATCTCGGGCGGGGCGTAGGCCACCGTCGCACGGCGCAACGTGGCATAGCGTTCGGTAAACGACGCCTTGCCGCCGGTGCCGGCCACCGCAGAGGCGGGCTCGAGCGCCAGCGACGAGCCAAAATCGATCAAGCACAGGTCGAAGGTGCCTTCGGCAAGCTGTCGGTCGAGCGGCAGGCGCGCCGTGCGCACCATAATATTAGCGGGCGAGATATCGCGATGGACAAAGCCCTCCCCCCACCAAGCTCATGCGGCAGAGCAGATCGAACAGGTCGCGACCCAGGCGCGCCGCCACGAGTGGCGACAGACGCCCGGCATCGTCCACGGCAAGGCGCGAGCGCAGGCGAGCGAGCGTCTCGCCCTCGACCCACTCCATGACAATCGCGGGCACGCCGTCGACCTCGCCCCACCCATATAAGCGGGGAAAGCCCTTAAGGCCCGAAAGGGCACGATGGCATTCATATTCCTCGCGAAACGCCGCCTTGAACTTGGCGACCAGCGCCTCGTGGGCGACATCGTCATCAAATTCGTCGCGCGTTGGCAAGATGAGCTGCTTGAGCGCCACGGCCTCGCCCTGCGCGTTGACGGCACGCGTCACACGGCCGATACCGCCGCGGCGCATGGTGGCGTCATCGGCAAACAGCATCGTAAAACGGCGCAGGTAGGAGGGAAGCTCGTCCGTGCCCAGGGCGACGGCCGGCTCAAACCCGTCGACGCGCGCCAGGCGCAGGCCCACCATGGGATCGCGGTTGAGCGACTGGGGTGCCGCAGAAGCGAGATCGTTCGTCATAGGGCGATCGCCGCCACATTGGTGTTGAAGTTGTTGAGCGCGACGTCGTCGTCGCCATAGTGCCCAACCCATTGACACAGGTTGGTATAGCAGCCCCACAGATTGGCATACTGCCGATACCACTTAGATTTGATCGAGAACCTTTGTCGACCGAACTCGGCACGGATGACAAACATATCGTTGGCCAGGGTGTCGCACGGTCCGGTATCGCCCGTAGCGTTATAGGTCGAAACCACGCTGTTGGCGCGGGCGACATAGCCATCGAGCATGTTGTATTTGGTCACGAGCCAACTGTGAATACTCTCCTCCTCGGCAGCCGAGAGGCCACCCGAGCCCGCGTCCCCGCCGGCGCCGCCGTCCGTCGAGCCACCACTCGAAGATCCACCGCCAGAGGCGGAGCCCGAACCGGAACCGCCGCTCGAGTTCGACGAATCGGAGCTGGAGCCAGACGAACCGGAGCCGCCAGGTTTCCCCGACTGCTGCGTATCCTGACCCTTTTGCTGCTCGGCCTTGTTTACGACGGCCGAAACGCTGTTATCGGAAAGATGATGGATAATCTTGGTGTTGGTGAGCACGATGGTCTTGCCGTTTGCCAGCGTAACCTCGTTGTCCGATGTTTCGGAACTGTCCGCATCGTCGCCACCGAACACAATGTGCGAGACCACGCTCGCCCACGTATATCCGGTTGTCGTTCCCAGGTCGCTTTTGGCCTTGCGCCCTATATGCAGCTCGCGCGCAGCATGCGCCTGCACCATGGACGGCACCGTCATGCCATAAGCCGAAACACCGGCTACGACCAGCACGAGCGAGCAAGACAGCAGCACATACGCCCGAGGCGCCAGGCCCAGCCGGCGTCGCATGCGCACCGCGGCGCCATGCTTTGTCTGAGTGCCCCCGGGCCGCATGCGTTCTCCTCCAACAAAAACACGCCGCTAAAAAGCGGCGCATTCTTTCATATCCACATTTGAGTGTATCAGCGAACCCAAAAGGTTGCGCAACGAATGGGCAAATACGAGGCGCAGACGGACCCATCCACGCGATAAGCGGACGAAAAGCAGGTTTGTTGCACAACAAATGCATGAACGCGCGCCCAATTATGAGCGCCCCATGCGGCAGACCGACGGGACATGCCGCGGAGCTGACGCCACCTAGATCGCGCGGCGGGCCTCGATAGCGCGGCCAAGCGTAAGCTCGTCGGCATACTCCAAGTCGCCGCCCACGGGAAGGCCGCTCGCAAGACGCGATACCTCAACGCCCAATGGCTTGATGGTGCGAGCAAGGTAGCTCGCCGTGGTCTCGCCCTCAATGTTGGGGTTGGTGGCGATAATGACCTCGTGGATGTCCTCGTGGCCCAGGCGCGCCAGCAGCTCGCGGATATGCAGCTGATCGGGACCGATCTTGTCCATGGGGCTGATCACGCCGCCCAGCACATGGTAGAGGCCATGGTAGCTGCCCGTGCGCTCGATTGCCTGAACGTCGCGCGGCTCGCCCACCACGCAAATGCGAGTGGTATCGCGCATCGGGTCCTGGCAGATGGAGCACTCGTCAGCCGTGGCGTAGTTAAAGCAACGGCTGCAAAAGTGGACCTCTTGCTTAACCTCGAGGATGGCCTCGGCCAGGCGGCGGGCCTCCTCGGCATCGGCCTCGAGCAGGTAATAGGCGATGCGCTGGGCCGACTTGGGACCAATGCCCGGCAGACGACCCAGTTCATCGAGCAGTTTTTGCAGACTGTGATTCGCACTC
>DBEYTJ010000178.1:0-6792 GCA_048181065.1 Collinsella sp. | reverse complement strand
CAGAACGAGACATAGGCACCGACCATGATGACGTCGCCGTGAGCGAAGTTGAGCATCTTGGCGATACCGTAGACCATGGTGTAGCCCAACGCGATGATGGCGTAGACGCTGCCCATGGACAGGCCGTTGACCAGGTATTGGATAAAGACCGTCATGTTCCACATCCCCCTTTCGAATAGGTTTCCAGTTGATGTATGAAACAGGGACGTTACATCGTCCCTAGATACCAAGCAAGCAGGGAAGGCCAAAACCTCCCCTGCTTGGGATCAAAACCGCTCTATGTAAGGCGGCCTATTAGGCCTGTACGTACTTGCCGTCGGTAATGACGTACGCCGTCGGGTCCTTCTGGACCTGGCCCTTGTCGTTCCAGGAGAGCTTGCCAGTCAGACCGTCAACAGTAATGTTGCGCATAGCCTCGGGAAGCTTCTCGGCAACCTCGGTGGGGTCGGCGTCGACACCCAGGCCGGCCTCCTTGAGAGCCTCGACCACCGCATGCACGCCGTCGTAGGCGTCGGCGGCAAACTGGTCGGGGGTATCGCCGTACTTATCTTTGTAAGCGTTGACGAAGTCGGCGTTCTTCTCGTCGTCGGCGGAGAACGGGGTCATGAGCAGCAGACCCTCGGCAAGAGAGGTGTCGAAGCCCTCAACGCCCAGGATGCCGTCCATGCCGTCGCAGCCCATCATCTTGACGTCGTAGCCCATGTCCTTGGCGTTCTTGAGCAGGACGGACGCCGGCGTGTAGTAGATCGGCGCAAAGATCATGGTGGCGCCGGCCTGCTTGGCCTTGGTCAGCTGGTTGGTAAAGCTCGTAGCGGAGTCGTCCTTAAAGGTCTCCTCGTCAACAATCTCGAGCTTGGACTCAGCGGCCTGGGCCTTAAAGGAATCTGCGATGCCCGAAGAATAGGCGTCGCCGGAGTTATAGAACAGCACGAACTTCTCGTCCGGATACTTCTGGGCCAGGAACTTGGCAGCGTTGACACCCTGGTTGGGGTCGGTAAAGCAAACCTGGAAGACGCAATCCTTGCCCTTGGTAACGTCCTCGGAAGACGCGGACGGGGTGATCATGAACGTCTCGGGGTCGTTACCGCACTCTGCGGCAACGGCGACCGACGCACCCGTGGTGGTCGGACCGACGAGGGCCTGCATGCCCCAGTCGAGCAGGGTGTTGAAGGCGTTGACGGCCTTCTCGCCATCGGCCTGGTCGTCCTCGGCCTTGCTGACAAGCGGCAGCTCCTTAGTCGAGAAATCCTTGCAGCCAAGCTCGACAGCCTGTGTAACGGACTTGCCGTAGGACGCGTTGGCGCCGGTCAGCGGGCCGATGGTGCCGATCTTAAACGAAGCGTCGCCCGCCGCGGAACCGCTGTCGCCGCCGTTGGAGGAGCAGCCAGCTAGAATGGACATCGCCCCCAGACCTGCTGCGCTCGCGATAACGCTCCTGCGATTCATAACAGGGTTCAATGACTTACCGGTGAGGCTCGACATGCGGCTCTCCTCTCAAATCTCGTCGGGTTTCGGTTACCCGACAGGCCATCCTTCGCCGTGTTCGGCGTTCGCAAAATAGTAGACGCTTTAGTTGAGAAAAGTGGCGATTATTTCAACTTTTCTTTTGTTTTGTCCATTTATCCATAATTATGCGTATTTCTATCGGTTTATGCAGTTTAGCCACTTTATTGTGTGAAAGTAATATTTCCATTCTGTTACAAGCGCCCCTGCCCTGATTAAAACACCCTCACCGGTCGCGTTTTGTACGCACCTAGGCGGCGATGTACTTGCCGTCCTGAATCACATAGGCCGTAGCGGGCTTTTCAACCTGGCCCTTGTCATTCCACGTCAGCTCGCCCGTCAGGCCCTCGATCTTGATCTTGCGCATGGCCTTGGCAAGGTCGCCGGCAATGTCGGCGCCGTCGGCCGTAATGTCGATGCCCGCTTTGTCGATGGCCTCGGCGATGGCGTGGACGCAATCGTAGGCGTCGGCGGCAAACTGGTTGGGCGTCTCGTCGTAGGCATCCTTATAGGCCTTGACGAAGTCGGCATTCTTCTCATCGTCAGCCGAAAACGGGGTCATGAGCAGTACGCCCTCGGCAAGAGAGGTATCGAAGCCTTCCACAGAGAGCAGGCCGTCCATGCCGTCGGTACCCATGAGGGTCATGTCGTAGCCCATGTCCTTGGCGTTCTTGAGCAAAACGGACGCCGGCGTGTAGTAGATCGGCGCAAAGATGAGCGTGGCGCCGGACTCCTTGGCCTTGGTGAGCTGGTTGGTAAAGCTCGTGGAAGAGTCGTCCTTAAAGGTCTCGGTATCGACGATGTCGAGCTTGGACGCCTTGGCCTGCTCGGCAAAGGCATCGGCAACGCCCGAGCTATACGTATCGCCGGAGTTGTAGAACAGGGCGATCTTGGCATCCGCGTACTTCTCGGCCAAGAACTTTGCGGCGCTGGCGCCCATGGTGGGATCGGTGAAGCAAACCTGGAAAACCGTGGTCTTGTCCTTGGTGACGTCGAGCGACGAGGCCGAAGGCGTGACCATAAGCATGTCGTCGGCAATCTCGCCCGAGACGGCGACGGCAGCACCGGTGGTGACGGGGCCGACGAGCGCCTGCATGCCCCAGTCGCACAAGGTATTGAAGGCGTTGATGGCCTTCTCGCCGTCGGCGACATCGTCCTCGGACTTAAGCGAAAGCTTGAGGTCCTTGTTCGAGAAATCCTTGGCGGCAAGCTTGGCGCCCTTCTCGGCCGAGACGCCATAGGTTGCCGCGGCGCCGGTCAGAGGGCCGATAACGCCGATCTTGAAGGTCTTACCGTCATCGGCGGAGCCGCCGTCCGAGCCACCCGACGAGCAACCAGCGAGTGCGGCGGTGCTGCCGAGCGCCGCGGCGCCGGCGAGAAAGTTCCTACGGCTGAGCGTGCTGTTGATGTTGAACATGGTGTCCCCCTTTTTCGCTGGCCGCAGTGCGGCCGTCTTGCGGTACGGGGCAAACCTTATGGCGCAAACGTTGACAGTTTGTTACGGAAGTTCGTTTGTAGCGAGCATGTTTCCAATATTTCCGCAGCGTTTCGGGGGTGCCGTTTTGTGCGACTCCTGTTGCCTGGCGAGCACACGCCCTCGGTTCACGCTAGAATGCACTCAACCTTTAAGCGGTTAATCCATCCATAAGATGCACGAAGGAGCTATTTATGAGCGAACCCCTGCGCACCGTGAACGTCGGTCTGATCGGTCTGGGAACCGTCGGCGGCGGCGTGGCCCGTCTGATCAAGAGCCACCACGATGAGTACCTGGCCGCCTACGGCATCGACCTTAAGCTGACCCGCGCCTGCGCGCTTGCCTGGGAGCAGGCCGAGGCGGCAGGCATTGAGCGCGAGGCCTTTACGAGCGACTGGCACGATGTCGTCACCGACCCCGCCGTCGACATCGTCGTCGAGCTGATCGGTGGCGAGCATCCCGCAACCGAAATCTTCACCACTGCCTTTGAGCACGGCAAGCACGTCGTCTCTGCCAACAAGGCCCTGCTGGGCCGTCACGTCGAGACGCTCGCCGAGAAGGCACGCGCGTGCGGCGTGCAGATTAAGTGCGAGGCCAGCTGCGGCGGCGGCATCCCCATCGTGAGCACGCTCGAGCACGACCTGGTGGGCAACAAGATCCTGACCATCGCTGGCATTCTCAACGGCACCACCAACTACATCCTGTCGCGCATGGACGCCGAGGGCGCCGATTATGCCGACGTGCTCGCCGACGCACAGGCCAAGGGCTATGCCGAGGCCGACCCGTCCGCCGACGTCGACGGCTTCGACGCCGCCAGCAAGACGGCCATCCTCGCCTCCATCGGCTTTGGCACCCGCGTTACCACCGATGATGTGTACCAGCAGGGTATCCGCACCATCGGCGCCGAGGACATCGCCCAGGCCCGCGAGCTCGGCTACACCATTAAACTGCTCGGCATCGCCCGCAACACCGACGCCGGCGTCGACGTCCGCGTGCATCCCACGCTGATCCCCGCCGACCACATGCTCGCCAAGGTCAACGGCGCCATGAACGCCGTCTACGTGGTAGGCGACGCCGTGGGCGAGACCATGTTCTACGGTGCCGGCGCAGGCTCCTTCCCCACCGCGAGCGCCGTCGTGGGCGATATCCTGTCGCTGTCCGAGCAGATCAGCCGCGGCGTGGCCCCGCTGCCCGAGATCGAGCCCTATGGTCACAACCTCGCCTTTAAGCCCATGGACGAGCTCCAGACCAAGTACTATGTGCGCCTGAAGGTCGCCGACCGCGTGGGCGCCCTGTCCGAGACGGTCGATATCTTTGCCAAGCACAACATCTCGATCTCGCTCATCAACCAGGTCGAGGACGGCAAGTCGGACATCAGCGATACCTGCTCGGTCATCTTCCTGACGCACCGCGCGCTCGAGAAGGACGTCCAGGCTGCCGCCGCCGAGCTTGCCAGCGTCGACTGCGTGGCCGAGGTCGCCAACGTCCTGCGCATCGAGGACGTCGAGGCCTGGACCGAAGGCGTCATGGCGAACTAATTCGCTCTTCGCTATACGGCATATATGTTTTCCTAGCGAGCGATATGTCCTTCCATATCACGGGCGCCGTACTCCCCGTCGACGGAGCCGCCCGTTTCTAAAGGTCGCAAGCCACGACTTCGAACCCCAACGAGACCCAACGCAAAAGGCGCGCTGCCTGCATTAACCGCAGGCAGCGCGCCTTCTATTATTTGGACGGAACCCGTATCCCGGCATTCCTTGCTACCTGCCGTCGTCGTCCTGGGCTTCTTCGCGTGCGTAAAGCTCTAGCATGCGGCGGCGGTATTCGTGCACGGCAAGCTTAGCGCGCTCCAAGCGACGGCGCTCGCGCGGGGTGAGCTTGCCGGGGTCGATCTCGTCACCGTAGGTCTTTTCGGCCAGCAAATGGGCAGCGTCCACGATACGGGCATCGATGTGCCCGCTTGCCGCCTCGGCCGAGAGGCGGTCGGCAATGGAATCAAGGGTAGGCACACCGTCGAGCGAACGCCCATGGCCATGCGAGGTCAAAAGCTCGTGCTCGCGCGCGAGCAGGCTCGCCAAATCGTGATGAGCGCGCAGAATATCGAGCGCATCGGATGGATGCTCGGCAACCTCTGCCACGGCGGCGACCGGCGCGGCGTCGACCACGCGGTAGAAGAGCTGCGCGAGCAGCGGCATCAAGAACACCGTGATGGCACCGGCGGCAACCATGACCGACGCAATATCTTGCGACAGCGCGCCCGCGTTGACGGCAACGCTCGTCACGGCAACGATGATCGGAAGCGCCGTAGTGCAGTACAGGGCCACGGTAATGCGACCATACGCCGATACATCGCGCGTCGCAGGACAAATGCCCATAGAGATGAGGATGGGCACGGCACGAATAATCAGCAACGCCACGATAAAGCCCGCGAGCAAGCCCGGACGCGACGCCACGGCCGTCAGGTCAATCTTTGCGCCCGATACGGTAAAGAACACCGGAATCAAAAAGCCGTAGGCCAGGCCGTCGAGCTTGGTCTCGAGCGTATGGTTGCCCTCGGGGATGATATAGCGCAGGACAAAGCCGGCGGCAAAAGAACCCAACACGATGTCGAGATCAAAGACGGCCGAGAACGCCACGAGCGTGACCAAGATGAGCACCGTCAGGCGCACGAAGGTCTGCGACGTGGTATCGGCGCGCTCCTCGACAAACGCAAAGAAGCGGCTGCCGACGCGCTTGGAGCGACTCGGGACCACGGCCAGTAACACGCAAACCACCGCAAACAAGCCAAGGATTACGAGCGTTTGGATGCCAGTGCGAGCAGACAGCAGCACCGACATGGCGAGCACGGGACCGAGCTCGCCCCAAGTGCCATACGCGAGAATCGAGTCGCCCACACGCGTGCCGGTGAGCGAGCGCTCGCGCATGATGGGCACGAGCGTGCCGAGCGCCGTAGAAGTGAGGGCAAGCGTCACGGCGATACCGTCGAAATGACTGACCGAGAACCACGGGGTAAAGCGCACGGCAAGCCAGGCGATACCAAACGTGACGACCCACGTCGCCAAGCCGTAGCGCCCCTCGACGCCCGTGATGCTCTTGGGGTCGATCTCAAAGCCGGCGAGCAGGAACAAAAAGGCCAGACCGAGCTCGGACACCAGCGAGACCTCGGCATCTACATGGATGACGCCGAGCATATGGGGTCCCAGCACCGCGCCGAACACGAGCAAAAAGACCGTCTCGGGAACGGGTTTCCCGGGAATCGCCGAGGCGATGAAGGGGCTTGCAAAGGCCACGAGCGCGATGATGGCGAGTGAAACGAATGCCATGTGATGCCTTTCTCTTGTTTGCGCTTCACTGTAGCACCCTCGCCGTCCTCAACGCGCCGCGAGCTGTCGTATCATAGTGAGGTTTACAAACATGTGGCTCAAGGCGACCGCAGGGCAGACCCCGCAAACCGACCGCTGCCGCATACCGTACCGTACGCCCAACCGATCAGGAAGGCAGGAACCAATGGTCTCTCGTATCTACGTGGAGAAGAAACCCGGGTTCGACGTCGAGGCTCAGCAGCTCAAGGGCGAGCTGACCGAAATTCTCGGCATCAAGGGCATCGAGGCCCTGAGGATCATCAATCGCTACGACGTCGAGGGCATCGACGAGGAGCTTTTCCGCTCCTGCGTGCCGACCGTCTTTAGCGAGCCCCAGGTCGATGTGACCTACGACGAGCTCCCCGCAAGCGATGGCGCCGTCTTTGCCGTCGAATTCCTGCCTGGCCAGTTTGACCAGCGCGCCGACTCCGCCAGCGAGTGCGTGCAGCTCAT
>DBEYTJ010000177.1:0-1558 GCA_048181065.1 Collinsella sp. | reverse complement strand
GCCAAAGGGAGCTCAAGCCCATAAGGAGGGCCTACGAGGCATGGGTCGAGGCCGGACTTCCGCTCGATTGGGACAGGCAAGCCTTCGAGGCCGAGCGCAAAATGGATTCTAAAAAACACCTTGCCAAATAGGAGCGTCAGGACGCATGAAACCCCCGCCGCACGAAGTGCGTAGCGGGGGTTTCATGCATGTCCGAGGACGTTTTCAGAGCTTTACCCTGTAGGGCCCCGAGGGGATATGTCAGCTATTCAGCCATCTGAGCCTGGACGGCGGTGATGGCCACGACACCCACGATGTCGTCGGCAGAGCAGCCGCGCGACAGGTCGTTGACCGGCTTGGCGATGCCCTGCAGGATGGGGCCGTAGGCGTCAGCGCCAGCGAAGCGCTGGACCAGCTTGTAGCCGATGTTGCCTGCCTCGAGGTCGGGGAACACGAGCACGTTGGCCTTACCGGCGACAGAGGAGCCGGGAGCCTTGAGCTGGGCGACGGTGGGGACGATGGCGGCGTCGAGCTGCAGGTCACCGTCGATGGCGAGCTCGGGAGCCTTCTCCTTGCAGAACTTCACGGCCTCCTGGACCTTCTTGGCGACCTCGCCACCGGCGGAGCCCATGGTGGAGTAGGAAAGCATGGCCACGTGCGGCTCAACATTGCTCATGAAAGTGGACCAAGAGTGAGCGGAGGCGATGGCGATCTCGGAGAGCTCATCGGAGGACGGGTTGATGTTGAGGCCGCAGTCGGCGAAGATCAACGTGCCGTCGGTGCCGAACTGCGGGGTGTCGGTGCACATCACGAAGAAGGCCGAGACCAGCTTGGTGCCCGGGGCGGTCTTGAGGATCTGAAGCGCGGGGCGCAGGGTGTCGGCCGTGGAGTGGCAGGCGCCGGAGACCAGGCCGTCGGCGTCGCCCATCTTGACCATCATGGTGCCAAAGTAGGTGGCGTCCATCACCTGGGCGCGAGCCTGCTCGATGGTGACACCCTTCTTGGCGCGGAGCTCGGCAAACTTCTGCGCATACTCCTCGTGCTTCTCGGCGTTGCGCGGGTCGATGACGGTGGCGCCGGGAACGTCGATCTCGTCAGGGTTGCCCAGGATGACGAGCTTTGCCAGGCCCTCCTCGATGATTTTGTTTGCCGCGACGATGGTACGCGGATCCTCGCCCTCGGGCAGGACGATGGTCTTAAGGTCGGCCTTGGCGGCAGACTTCATACGGTTTAGGAAATCGCTCATGTTACTCCTTACAAGCGTTTTGCTAAGCTCCAGGCCCTCGGCTGTACACGAATAAACCCGCTGCTAGCGGGTTTACCTTTCAATTATGTACGCCGCGGTGCTTGAGCTTTCCTTGTGTGGCAAGCTCATTATAGGACGCATTAGCGCTATAATCGCTCTGATAAATATGTCTCGACGTATGTTCGAGAAAAAGCCCAGTTAAAAAGCGTGTGGCTTTTGACAAGGAGTATCGATGCAGATTACCTCAGGCCTGCCTGAAGGCTTTAATGCCGGTGCGTACGACATGATCGTTGTCGGCGCCGGTTATGCCGGTGCCGTTTGCGCCCGCCGTCT
>DBEYTJ010000176.1:0-1674 GCA_048181065.1 Collinsella sp. | reverse complement strand
ACGGGACGCCAACACGATAGAGAGGAGAGGCATGCAGTACTCACAGGAAGTGGAGAACATGTGCCCCGTTGCCAAGGGTGCATACCACGGCCCCGCACCCATCCCCGAGGAGGGCAAGTGGGTCCAGGCTAAGGAGATTTCCGACATCTCCGGTCTTACGCACGGTGTGGGTTGGTGCGCACCTCAGCAGGGCGCCTGCAAGCTCACACTGAACGTCAAGGACGGCATCATCGAGGAGGCCCTCGTTGAGACCATCGGCTGCTCGGGCATGACCCACTCTGCCGCCATGGCTTCCGAGATCCTTCCCGGTAAGACCATCCTCGAGGCCCTCAACACCGACCTCGTCTGCGACGCCATCAACGTTGCTATGCGCGAGATTTTCCTGCAGATCGTTTACGGCCGCAGCCAGACCGCGTTCTCCGAGGGCGGCCTGCCCGTGGGCGCCTCCCTCGACGACCTCGGCAAGGGCCTTCGCTCTCAGGTCGGTACCATGTTCGGCACCAAGGCCAAGGGCGCTCGTTACCTCGAGCTCGCTCAGGGCTACGTCACCCGCATGGCTCTCAACGACAAGAACGAGATCATCGCGTTCGAGTTCCTGAACCTCGGTAAGTTCACCGACGCCGTCAAGGCCGGCAAGACCCCCGAGGAGGCCATCGCTGGCGCTATGGGCCACTATGGTCAGTGGGAGAACGCTGCCAAGTACATCGACCCGCGCACCGACGAGGAGACTCACTCCGTCGCCAGCGTGTTCCCGGTTCACGAGTAGAAAGGGAGGGAAATAACTATGACTGTTACGTTCGAAGGTTACGAGCGCCGCGCTGACAAGATCAACAAGTGCCTCGCCGACAACGGCATCGCCTCCCTCGAGGAAGCTCTGCAGATCTGCACCGACAAGGGCTTCAACCCGCGTGAGATCGTCAACAACACCCAGTCCATCGCCTTCCAGAACGCTGAGTGGGCCTACACCCTCGGCTGCGCTCTCGCTGTCAAGCGTGGCGCCAAGTCCGCTTCTGAGGCTGCTGCCATCATCGGCGAGGGCATCCAGGCCTTCACCGTTCCGGGCTCCGTCGCCGAGGACCGCAAGGTCGGTCTAGGCCACGGCAACCTGGGCGCTATGCTGCTCTCCGACGACACCGAGTGCTTCGCCTTCCTGGCCGGCCACGAGTCCTTCGCTGCTGCTGAGGGCGCTATCGGCCTGGCTCTGAACGCCAACAAGGCTCGTAAGAAGCCGCTGCGCGTTATCCTCAACGGTCTGGGCAAGGACGCTGCTCAAATCATCGCCCGCATCAACGGCTTCACCTACGTGAAGACCCAGTTCGACTACTACACGGGCGAGCTCAAGGTCGTCGAGACCATCCCCTACTCCGATGGTCCCCGCGCTGCCGTTAACTGCTACGGCTCCGACGACGTCCGCGAGGGCGTTGCCATCATGTGGCACGAGAACGTCGATATCTCGATCACCGGTAACTCCACCAACCCCACGCGCTTCCAGCACCCCGTCGCTGGCACCTACAAGAAGGAGCGCCTCGAGGCTGGCAAGAAGTACTTCTCCGTCGCTTCTGGTGGCGGCACTGGCCGTACCCTGCACCCGGACAACATGGGCGCCGGCCCTGCCTCTTACGGCATGACCGACACCATGGGCCGTATGCACTCCGACGCCCAGTTCGCCGGTTC
>DBEYTJ010000175.1:0-7905 GCA_048181065.1 Collinsella sp. | reverse complement strand
GCAGAAGAGGCTCTCCGGCCTCGGGGTCGACTGCGTGGTCGGCGCCGTCTCGAAGATGATCAAGCCCAGCGCGGACAGGCGCAGGAAGAACGACCGCAACGACGCCGAGTTCCTCGCCCGCATGCTGTCGGTCGGCAACGTCGTCGAGGTGTGGGTCCCCGACGACGAGTGCGAGGCCGCCCGCGACCTGACCAGGGCGCTCGAGGACGCGAGGGACGACCTCTCGCGCGCGAAGCAGCGGCTCTCCAAGTTCCTGCTCAGGCACGGGCTCGCCTTCGACGAGAGGACGCCCACCGGACGCAGGAAGGGGAACTGGACCCGGGCCCACTGGTCCTGGATCGAGTCGATAAGGTTCGCGGAGGGGGCCGACAACGAGGTGCTCGCCTACTACGTCGACGCGGTCAGGCGGGCGGCGGAGGAGAAGGCGCGGCTCGAGGGGCTCGTCGAGGGCGAGGCCCGCAAGCCCAGGTGGAGGAGGAGGGTCGACTCCCTCCGCTGCCTCAAGGGCGTCGACACCGCGACCGCCGCCGACCTCGTGTTCGAGGCCGGCGAGTTCTCCAGGTTCAGGAACGCCCGCTCGTTCGCCGCATGGGTCGGCCTGACGCCCTCCGAGCACTCCAGCGGGGAAAGCGACCGCAGGGGCGCGATCACCAAGGCCGGCAACAAGCACCTGAGGAAGGCGCTGGTCGAGGCCGCGTGGCACTACCTGACGTGCTCCGCGCGGCCGAAGGACCTCGCCAGGGGCCAGGCCCCGGACCCGGGCGCCCGCAGGCATGCCGCCAAGGGCGTGCGGAGGCTGGTCGAGAGGCGGGAGGCGCTGCTCGCGCGCGGGGTCCACAACAACAAGGCGAACGTGGCCACGGCGCGCGAGCTCGCCTGCTGGGTGTGGGCGGTCGGCCTCATGGCCGAGGAGGCGTAGGGGGGCGGTCCCCCCGCACATAAGCCGATCACCCCGGAAGCGGTTGGATCCGAAGCCGTTGAGGCGAACCTCAGGTCCCTTTTCTGCGAGCGCCCAGGGCGCCACACGCGTGCACAGACTGTCGGTTCGACGAAGAAGCCTCAGCCGTAGCAACGGATTGCCCAGCGAGAGATCGCCGCGGGCGGATATTAAACTGCAAAGACGAGCGTCGGGAAGACACGCCGAGGTCGCCGCGGACGGGTTGATATAGGGAGAGGGCCTGACCCCATATCGTTGGGGCCAGGCCCGATTTTGCCTCTTGACAATGTCCTGCTCATATTAAAAGGAACGTCCCCAAGTGCCGCCCCAATGACCACCATGGCAACGCCGCAGGTAGAGAACGGACAGCGAAAACGCCCCTAAGCGAGCAAGGTGACGTGAAATGAAAGGGCGCTGACCTTCTGGTCGCGCCCTTGAAATTGAACGTCAGATTGCCGCTTAGGGGCGTTTGCAGCGTCGAGCAGTTACGGCGTTTGGTAAAACGCCGTAACGAACTACCGCGCAACGAACTAGCTCAGCATTGCATCCATCATCTCGGAGTTGACGGAGTCGTCGGCAGACCACTCGCCGTCGTCGTTGCAGGTGTACTTGAAGATAACCGTGGTCTTCCTGGGCTCGGTGGCCTTGGTCACATCGACCATAACCTGACCGGCCATCTTGTACAGCTCGTCATCGGAAGGAACCGTGTCAAGCGCGGCGACCTTCTCCTGATACTGGGTGGAGAAGTCCTCGACGATCTTGTTCATAGACTTGCAGGTGATAGAGACCTCGGCGGTCGCGACACCCTTGTCCTCGTCGACCGTCACGTCGCCGATCTTGTAGTCAAAGCCCTCGAGATAGGTCTTGGCATACTCCTTGGGATCGATACCCAGCTGCTCGAACTCGTCGCCCGAAGCTTCCTCCAGACCAGAAAGGAAGTCGTCGCCACCGTTCTTGACCTCGTCAAACTGCGTCGTAAGATCCTCGGTGATGAGCTCCTCAACCGAAGGACCTCCACAGCCGGAAAGCACGACCACGCATGCAACCAAGACGGCCATGAGGGGCGCAAGCAGCAGCTTCTTTTTCATGTTGTTCCTCCCAATGAGCGGCACCGCGCTTCCCGGACGCGGCACACGTTGTAATAAGTAAGCCCATACTATCCACTTATGAACACCCTCGGCAACGCGAAGGCGCGGTCGGTTCGTTTTAGCGTCCGAACGGTTTGCAAGCCCGCCCAACGTGCAATAAAACGCTTCCCCACGGTGCAATAAAAAAGGTGGCCGGAAAACCCGACCACCCTTGCACATCCCTTGGATGCCGCAGTTTACTTGCGGACGACCTTAACGATGGCGTCACCGGCGGCGACAGCGGAGCCGGCCTCGACGGCGAGTTCGACGTCGGCGAACTCGGCGGTGTTGGACACAGCCACGACGACGCAGTCCTTATAGCCGGCAGCGGCGATCTTGGCGCGGTCGATCTTGAGCATGGGCTGGCCAGCCTTAACGACATCGTCAGCCTTGACGAAGCCCTCGAAGCCGTCGCCGTTCATGTTGACGGTATCGACGCCAACGTGCACCAAAACCTCGATGCCGCTATCGGACTGCAGGCCCACGGCGTGACCCATGGTGACGGTCACCTTGCCGTCGCAGGGAGCGTAGACCAGATCGTCCTCGGGCCACACGGCGCAGCCCTTGCCCAGTACCTCGCCGCTAAAGACGGGATCGGGCACGTCGGCCATCTTGATGACCTTGCCCTTGACGGGCGAGCACAGCACGTCGGCGCCGGCAGAAGTAGAGATGGAGGCAGGAGCAGCGGCAGCCGCGGGCTCAGCCTTCTTCTTGAACATGTCAAACAGACCCATACGTTTTCTCCTCTTGATTAAGCGCAACGTTATGCGCATGCCTATGGTGATTATAGTGCCAAATGGCCAAATTGCTAAGGTAAGAGCTCGAATCGAGAGCCCTTCCCGGTAGTACTCGTGGGATGAGTATCTCCTTTGCATCGCGGGTTGATAAGCTGAGTATCGCCTGCGCAGGTTATGGAGCGCATGGAGGGACTCTACCAGACCACGCTGGCCGAAACACAGGAGCTGCTCGACCCCACGCAACTTGACCACGCCGCCAAGCTCATCGCAAACGCCCGACAGGTCGACATCTACACGGGCTCGCACAACCTCTATCCAGCGGGAATGTTCCGCGATCGCCTGCTCTCCACCGGTAAAAGCGCGACGTGCCACGACGGTGTCGAGGCCCAGGTGCGAACGGCGCTCGCCTCGGGCCCCGACCATACGGCAATCGTCATCTCCTACAGCGGCCTTGGCCCCAACCTCAAGAACATCTTGCCAATCCTCAGCAGTCGGCATGTCCCGGTCGTCGTCATCGGCACGCCTTATTGCGCTCGCATTCACCCCGGCTTTGCCGCCTATCTCACGGTGAGCGACCACGAGAGCATGACGCATCGCATCACGCAGTTCGCGAGCCACATCGCCGTGCAATACGTGCTCGATTCGCTTTACAGCAGCTACTTCGCCAAAGACTACGCCCGCTGCGCCGAATTCCTAGAGTGCTCATTCCCCTACACCCGCCTCCCAGGGCTCAAGTAGTCATTTAAGAACGTCCCCAATGACTACTTGCCGCATTCGGAACAAGGCAACGCCGCAGGTAGAGGACGGACAGCGAGCGACGTCCAGGGCGAACAAGTTGGCATGAAAAAGGCGAGGCATTGACCTTCTGGTCATGCCTCGCCTTTTGAATGACAAATTGTCGCCCTGGGCGGCGCGCAGCGTCGGCCGGTTACGGCGTTTGGTAAAACGCCGTAACTAACGTGCTCCGTACTGCTCGTAGTAGGCGTCGATGGCGGTCTTGAGCTCGTCATCGATGACAACTTTGCCGTCGATCTCGTGGTTGTAGAGGGTCTCGACGACCTCGGCCATGGAAACGATGCTCGCGACGGGGAAACCGTACTTGGCCTCGATCTCCTTCTGCGCGGTGGTCACGCCACCCTTGCCGACCTCCATGCGGTTTAGAGACACGATGAGGCCCTTGATTTCGACGTCGGCAGCAGCCTTAACCTTGGGATAGGTCTCGTCGATGGACTTGCCGCTGGTGGTGACGTCCTCGACCATGACCACGCGGTCGCCGTCCTTGGGCTCATAACCCAGCAGGTTGCCCTTGTCGGCGCCATGGTCCTTGGCCTCCTTGCGGTCACAGCAGTACTTGACCTCCTTGCCGTACAGCTCGTGGTAGGCAATCGCGGTCACGACGGCCAGGGGAATGCCCTTGTAGGCCGGCCCAAACAGCACGTCAAAGTCGTCGCCAAAGTTATCGTGGATGGCCTGGGCGTAATACTCGCCCAGCTTCTTGAGCTGGTAGCCCGTCACGTAAGCACCGGCGTTCATAAAGAACGGGGACTGACGGCCGCTCTTGAGCGTAAAGCTGCCGAACTTAAGGACGTCGGACTCGACCATAAACTTGATGAACTCTTGCTTGTAAGCCTCCATGCGGGCTCCTCTCGTAATCGCGTACGTGCCTTCCAGTTTAGCGCAGGCGAAGCGTAGATGCGGGCGCGCTTTGAGGCCACGGCATTCTGTAAAGGCTTTGTCAAAGGGAATGGTTTTCCGAACAATGGGGTTGACATGTCAAACCCCCTCATCAAGAATACGGGCGGATTAAAAAGGGGTACGAGATACCCAAAGCGCGCTGCGCTCAGCCTTTAGGAGGTGTGCCATGGAAGGCAGTCCTAGTCGAAAAACCTGCATGTCGCCCTCGGCACGCCGCGAGGACTCCGCACACGCATAAACGCCACCGGCAGATCGTCACCCCCCCACAAAGGTGCCTGTCCCCTTTGTGGTGGTTCGTGAGCTTGACGTGAGCGACATCTAGGTTTTTTGCAACTCAATACGACACGTACGCTAACTCCCTTCAACAAGGAGGACCCTATGCTGATGCTCAAAACCGCCACGGTACTCGAAGCTATCTCCAAGCGCCGCCGCACGGCGCGCCCTGCCGCTCGCACCGGCCTGTCCAAGAACACCATATTCGCCGCCACCCATAGCGCCGAGGACGCTCTCGTACTGCTTGACGCCACGGCAAACGGCCTCACCGCCGAGCAGGCAACCGAGCGCCTGGACGCCTCCGGCCCCAACACCATCGAGGCACCGACCAAGACGCTCGCCCGCCGCATCGCCGACGCCTTCATCGATCCCTTCGCCGGCATCCTCGCCGCGCTCGCGCTGGTCTCGCTCTACATCGACGTGCTCGCCGTGCCCGAGCCGCAGCGCGACCCCTCCACGGTCATCGTCATCGGCATCATGCTGCTGGTATCGGGCGGTATGAAGTTTATCCAGGAAGCCCGCGGCGGCAATGCGGCCAAAGCTCTCAAAGACTTGGTTTCCAACACCTGTACCGCCTTGCGGGACGGCGAGCTCATCGAGATTCCGTTTGACGAGCTCGTCCCCGGCGATGTGATCCGTCTCTCTGCCGGCGATATGGTGCCGGCAGATGCCCGCGTCATCACCACGCGCGACCTGTTTGTCATCGAGTCCGCACTCACCGGCGAGAGCGAGGCAGTCGAGAAGACCGCTGCCGTCACCGTCGTCGAGGGCGCCGACGGCTCCGCGCTGCCACTCTCTGCCTGTAAGAACATCGTCTTTACCGGCACCTCCGTGCAAAACGGCACCGCCATGGCGCTTGTCGTTACCACCGGCTCGAACACCTACCTGGGCGGCATCGCCAAGATACTCAACGGGCGCGGCGAAAAGAGCGCGTTTGACCGCGGCGTCTCGAGCGTCTCCATGTTGCTCGTACGCCTCATGCTCGTTATGGCGCCGGCCGTCTTTGCCATCAACGCCGCCACCAAGGGCAACGTCATCGACGCGCTGCTGTTCGCCACGAGCGTGGCCGTGGGCATCACGCCGCAGATGCTTCCCGTCATCGTGACCACGAGCCTGTCGCAGGGCGCCAAGGACCTCGCCCGTCGCCAGGTTATCGTCAAGGAGCTGTCGGCGATTCAAAACCTGGGTGCCATGGACGTCCTGTGCTGCGACAAGACCGGCACCCTCACCGAAAATCGCATCGTGCTCGAGCGCTACCTCAATACCGACGGCAACGAGGACACACGCGTGCTGCGCCATGCGTTTTTGAACAGCTTCTTCCAGACCGGCCTCAAAAACCTTATCGACCTGGCCGTTATCGACCGTGCCGATGTGACGCCCTCGACCGTCGCGTCCGATTCCATGCTGGGCCAGAGCCTGCGCGACCGCTATACCAAGGTCGACGAGGTGCCCTTCGATTTCTCGCGCCGTCGCCTGAGCGTAGTTGTCGCCGACGCCCAGGGCAAAACCCAGATGGTTACCAAGGGAGCTGCCGAGGAAATGCTTGAGATCTGCTCCTTTGTCGAGGTCAACGGTATCGCCCGGCCACTCGCCGAAGACAAGCTCGCCCAGATTCGCAAGCAGGTCGCCGATCTTAACGCCGAGGGCCTGCGCGTGATTGCCGTGGCGCAGAAAACCGATCCGCGCTGCGTGGGCGAGTTTAGCATCGCCGACGAGTGCGACATGGTGCTGATGGGCTTTTTGGCCTTCCTCGATCCACCCAAAGCAAGTGCCGCGGGCGCCGTCGCCACCCTCGAGGCCAAGGACGTGGCGGTCAAGGTCCTAACCGGCGACAACGACCGCGTCGCCGCCACCGTCTGCGAGCAGATTGGTATCGATGCGAGCAACGTCTTGCTCGGCTCCGAGATCGATGCGCTCGATGACGCCGAACTTGCCGAGCGCGCCGAGAAAACCCACCTCTTCGCCAAGCTCTCGCCGCTGCAGAAGGCGCGCTTGGTACGTGTCATGCGCGAGATGCTCGGCCACACCGTGGGCTTTATGGGCGACGGCATCAACGACGCCGCCGCCATGCGTGCGAGCGATTGCGGCATCTCGGTCGATTCGGCCGTCGATATTGCCAAGGAATCCGCCGATATCATCTTGCTTCAGAAGGACCTGGGCGTGCTCGAGCGCGGCATCATCGAAGGCCGCCGCACTTACGGCAACCTGCTCAAGTACCTCAAGACCACGGTGAGCTCCAACTTTGGCAATGTGCTGTCCGTGACCGTCGCGAGCCTGTTCTTGCCGTTTTTGCCCATGAGCGCCCTGCAGCTGGTGCTGCTGTCGCTGGTCTACGAGATCGTGTGCATCGCGCTGCCGTGGGACACCGTCGATGACGCCTGGACTGCCCGCCCGCGTGCCTGGGACGCCGCGTCCATCAAGGGCTTTATGCTCGAGCTGGGCCCCGTGAGCTCGCTGTTTGACATCGTGACCTTCGCCGCGCTCTTCTTTGTCGTGTGCCCCGCCGCCGTGGACGCAAGCTGGTCCGAGCTTGCCGCCGCGGGCGACGTCGCGGGTATGGTGACCTTTGCTGCGCTCTTCCAGAGCGGCTGGTTTGTCGAGTCCATGTGGTCGCAGACACTCGTGGTCCACATGTTGCGCTCCCCGCATCTGCCGAGCCCGCGCGACCACGCCGCGCCCGCATTGTGCGTTCTTACCGTGCTGGGCCTGGCGCTCGTCACCTGGCTGCCGGCAAGCCCCATCGCCGATGCGCTCGGCCTCATGCCGCTGCCCACGAGCTTTTTTGGGCTGCTCATTGGCATCGTTACCGCCTATATCGCGCTCACCCAGCTGGCAAAGCGCCGCTACATTGCCCGCCACGGCGAGCTGCTGTAGCAAGTAGACGGAAAACACCCTGCCAGCTGCCGTTGCCACTACCACAGCTGCCAACGCCGCTGCCGTTGCCTCTGCCGCCGCCGCAGTCTATCCCCTCAGCAATTGCGGTGAAATAGTTCCTGTTTGGGGGTGCGGACAGAAAGTTGGACCGCGGGGCGGTCCGGACTGGAGGTTCGCATGTACAGCAGGGAGAAGGTCGAGCTCTTCCTCCTGGCGACGGAGGACGGCATGGGGCCGACCGCCGCCGCGAAGTTCGCGGGGG
>DBEYTJ010000174.1:0-3509 GCA_048181065.1 Collinsella sp. | reverse complement strand
TTCACCGTGTCCTGTGCGTTGCCCATGGCCACGCTCGTGCCCACGGCGGCAAACATCGACAGGTCGTTCTCGCCGTCGCCAAAGGCAATCGCCTCGCTCGCGTCGATACCAAGCCGCTCGAGCGTCGCCGCCACGCCCAGGTCCTTGCCGCCGTTAGCGGGAATAATGTCGCAGAACAGGTCGCACCAGCGCGTGGTGAGCGAATGCGACACGGCGTCGGTCACGATATGCTCGTCGACCGGGTCCACAAAGGCGCAAAACTGGTAGACCGGTGCGTCAAAGGCGTGCTCAAACGGCTCCTCGTGGTAGACGATTCCCGCGTTGCTGCCAGCCGTCACCACGCGCTCGGACAGGCGGTTCACAAACGAGTTCTCGCCCTGCATGCACAGCGAGTCGTAGCGCCCCTGCGCCACCTGGTCCACAATCACCGCGACGTCGTCCGAATCGATCGGGCAGCTGCGGTAAACCCCCTCGGCATCAAAGCAGTGCTGGCCCGAAAGCGTAATGTACGCATCCCAGTCCAGGTCGAACAGCCAGTCCGGCATCTGGTAGGTCGGACGGCCCGTGGCGATCACGCACGCAATCCCCTGCTCGTGAAAGCTGTCGAGCACCTGCTGCGCCGACGCCGGAATCCGGTGGGTCTTAAAGCTCAGCAGCGTGCCGTCGATATCGAAAAACGCGGCTTTGATCATTCTCGCCTACTCCTCGCCCTCGAGCTTTTCGCTCGCCTCGAGCCACGCCATCTCCAGCTCGTCCATGGCAGCGTGAGCCTCGTCGATCTTTGCCTGCTGCTCGCCGAGCGCCGTGTAGTTGGTGGGATCGACTTGGGCCATTGCTGCCTCGGCCTCCTCAACCCGGGTGCGCTGCGTCTCCATCTTGCGCTCGAGCGAACTCACCTCGCGGCGGAGCTTCTGGCGCTCGGCGTTGGACAGGCCGTTGGGCTGACCGCTCGACTTGGGCTTTTCGGCCGCAGCTGCCGCGGCACCGGTGTCGAACGTGCCGGTCTTGGCGCTCGGCGCGCCCACGGGCTCGCCCTCGGCGGTAGCGTTGCACAGGCGCAGGTACTGGTCCACGCCACCGGGCATATGCGTCAGGTGGCCGTCGAGCAGCGCCCACTGCTGGTCGGTCACGCGCTCCATCAAAAAGCGGTCGTGCGTCACCAGGATCAGCGTGCCGGGCCAGCCGTCCAGCAGGTCCTCGACAATCGCGAGCATGTCGGTATCCAGGTCGTTGCCCGGCTCGTCCAGGATGAGCACGTTGGGCTCGTCCAGAATCGTCAGCAACAGCGACAGGCGACGGCGCTGGCCGCCCGAAAGATCGCCGATGCGGCTCCAGAGCTGCTGCGTCGTAAAGCCCAGACGCTCGCAAAGCTTCTCGGGCGAAGTCTCCTTGCCGTCGATGACGTAGTACTTCTTATAGTTGCCGAGCACCTCGCGGATCGTGTCGCCCATGTAGGGCTTGAGCTCCTCGAGCTGCTGCGACAGCACGCCAAAGCGCACTGTCTGGCCAATCTTCACGCGGCCGCGCGTGGGTTCAATCTTGCCCTGGATCACGTCGAGCAGCGTCGACTTACCGGCGCCGTTCTCGCCCAAAAGGCCATAGCGGTCGCCCGCACCAATGAGCCAGGTCACATCGGTGAGCACCTGCTTGGGCGCGCCGTCGGTATCGGCATAGCCGGCATCCACGTCGACCACATCGATAACCTGCTTGCCCAAGCGGCTCACGGCCAAGCGCTTGAGCTCCAGCTCGTCACGCACGGGCGGCACGTCGGCGATCAGCTCACGAGCGGCATCCACGCGAAACTTGGGCTTGGTGGAACGAGCCTGGGCACCGCGGCTCAGCCACGCGAGCTCCTTGCGCGCCATGTTGCGACGGCGCTCCTCGGTAACGGCGGCCATGCGGTCGCGCTCCACGCGCTGCAGGATGTATGCCGAATAACCGCCCTCGAAGGGATCGACCTGGCCGTCGTGGACCTCCCACATGCTGGTGCAGACCTCGTCCAAGAACCAGCGGTCGTGCGTGACCACGAGCATGGCGCCCTGACCGCGCTGCCAGCGGGCCTTAAGGTGACGCGCGAGCCAGTTGATGGTGCGCATGTCCAGGTGGTTGGTGGGCTCGTCGAGCATGAGCACGTCGTAGTCACCAATCAGCAGGCGCGCGAGGTCCACGCGACGGCGCTGGCCGCCCGAAAGCTCGCCAACCGTGCCCTCCCAGGGCACATCGCTAATAAGACCGGCGAGAATCTGGCGCGTGCGGGGGCTCGACGCCCACTCGTACTCAGGCGTGTCGCCCACAACGGCATGATGCACGGTATCAGTGTCGACAAGCTGGTCCTTTTGGCCGAGCAGACCAATCGTGGTGCCGCGACGGTGCGTCACGCGGCCGTCGTCGGGCTCCAGCGTGCCGGCGAGCACGCTCAGCAGCGTCGACTTGCCGTCGCCGTTTTTGCCGACAATACCAATGCGGTCGCCCTCGCCCACGCCGAGCGTCACGCTATCGAAAATATGCTTGGTGGGAAACTCTAGGCTGACGGAATCGCATCCCAAAAGAATCGCCATATGCCCTGCTCCTTCGTAGAAATTCAACGTTGTCCATGATAGCAGCGAGCCCCACCCCAAACCACCACGAAGGCGCCTGTCCCCTTTGTGGTGGTCGTTTCGGTCGCAGAGCAAAAGGCGGGCCATCTCCCACAAGAGATGACCCGCCTCTCCAATCAGTCCCGCGGCAACCGTGGCCGCCGCGGGCCTCAAGCATGTCCCGGACTAGGAGAACATGCCGATGAGGTAATCATTCAGCCGCTTATCCTTGGGCCGTTGGAAAATCTCGTCGGTCTCGTCGTACTCGACCATATCGCCCATGTAGAAGAACGCCGTGCGGTTGGACACGCGCGACGCCTGCTCCATGTTGTGCGTCACGATAACGATGGCGCGGTCGGCCACGATCGATGACATGAGGTCCTCGATCGCCAGCGTCGAGATGGGGTCGAGCGCCGAGCAGGGCTCGTCGAACAGAATCACGTCGGGGTTGAGCGCCAGCGTGCGCGCGATGCACAGGCGCTGCTGCTGACCGCCTGAAAGCGCATGGGCGCTCTTGTCGAGCTTGTCCTTGACCTCGTCCCACAGCGCCGCGCCGCGCAGGCTCTCCTCGACCATGCGGTCGAGCTCGTCGCGGTCGGTGATGCCGTGGCGCTTAGGCGCAAACGTGATGTTGTCGCGAATGGACTTGCGGAACGGGTTGGGCTGCTGGAACACCATGCCAATGGAACGGCGCAGCTCGTAGGTGTTTTCGGTCTTGGTGTTCACGTTGCGCCCGCGATAGTTGATCTCGCCCTCCACGCGGCAGCCGCGAATCTCGCGATTCATGAGGTTGAGGCTACGCAAGAAGGTCGACTTACCGCAGCCCGAAGGCCCAATGAGCGCCGTGATCTCGCCCTTGTGGAAGTCGAGCGACGTATTGTGCAGTGCATGGTGGTCGCCATAGTACACGTTGACGTCCTTGGTGGAGAGCAC
>DBEYTJ010000173.1:0-11023 GCA_048181065.1 Collinsella sp. | reverse complement strand
GCCGTTGCCGTAGGTCGCGTTGTAATTCTCGTCATACGAAATATCGACCGAGCCTACATAGACGTACTCGCCGTCCGAAACGACGGTGCAGGAGCTCTGCGTCAAGTCCGTCAAACCAGGCGTCAGCCACTTGCAGATCAGTTTGTCCGCAGTAATCGCCTGGACCGCACCGCCGTTGAGCGGAACGATGAGAAGGCCATTGGTATAGATCGGACGAGAGGTATAGCTCACCTTAGAGGCAAGCGGCGCAGAGGCAACCTTTTTGCCCGTGGACGAATCGATCTTAATGAGCTCGTTCTCGGTCGCGATGTAGACAAAGCCGTTAGCGATGACAGGTTCGCTGCAGTTGGCATACTGCTGACCAGACTCGGCCTTCCAATCGAAGGCCCACTTAAGACCGGCGGCCTGCGCAGGCGTCTTGGCATCCGTTACGGTCGAACCGTTGCCACTGTTGCCGTAACCGGCCCACTCGGCATCCCAATCAGGAGTCGTCGCGCTCGGGTCCACGACAATCTTGTCGGGATCGGGCATGGGCGAATTATCGGTGGTGTAGGCAAACGTAACCTTGTCGTCGCTCTTGAGCGTGACCTGGTTGGCGCAGAGAGATGAGGGCTCTCCGTTGATATACAGATGCCAATATTTATTGGTCGCAGCATCCCAGCCATATGGCTTGTGATCGAACGGCGAAGTAATGGAATTAAGGAACCAGTACTCACCAATCTGGGAGCCGTTGTACGCAACGCCCTTGGCCTTCAGAACTGCCTCAATAAGGTTCTGGGCCGTGGAGCCTTCGGGCAGAGAAACGTTACTCGCCGTGCCCCAACGCGTATCATTCCCGTTGACATCGGGGCCGATAATATCGGCGGATCCAAGCACCTGACCAGGGAGGGCATCGCTGTCGCCAGCATACATAAAGGTAATGGCGTCGCCCTCGCCGAGCTCGTAGCTACCGGCGCCAACGTCGGCGAACTTGCCATTTACATAGAAGCGCCAATAGCTATTGGTCGCAGGATCATACCCATAGGACTTACCATCGAACGGCGAAGTAATGCCGTTGAGGAACCAGCCCCAAGACGATTCGCCAGCATCGAGAGTAAGGCCGGTCTGCTCAAGGAGATCCTTGGCAGTAGAGCCCACCTTGAGACTCGTCTGGCCCGTCGAAGCCCAAACCTGCTGCTTGCCATCCTTGTCCTTACCGAGGACCTGAACGGAAGCATGGACAGAATCGGGGGGCAGCTGGTCGCCCCAGCCACCGTAGAACCACGTGACGGTATCGCCGGCATGGATGGTGACATTGTCTGCCGTATAGTCGCTCGACTTGCCGTTGATGAACAGCTGCCAATAGGTCGAATAATCGAACGGCGTACCCAGCTCAACGCCGTTGTACTTAAGGCTCAGAATGAAGGAGCCCGCAGCAACGGCGTCGATGCCATTCGCCTCGAGCGCGACCTTCGTAAGATCAAGCGCGCTCGAGCCGGACGTCACCACATACTGCGCGTTATCGACCCAAGTCTGAGTCTTGCCCTGGGCATCGCGACCAATGACGGTCACATTTGCGGCAACCTGGTCCTTAACGACAGGGGACGCGCTACCAGCCGTATAGGCAAACTCAATCTTCTGCCCCTGGGTGAGCTTAACGCTGCTCGCGCCAACCGAGGAAGACGCGCCGTCGACGAACAGCTGCCAGAAGGCATAAGTCGTCGGATCGTAGGCAAGCGTGCGGCCATCTGTCGGGGACGTAATGCTTTTGAGGTAGAAGCCGTATGCCGTGTTCGGTTCGTAATCCGCTTTAAAGCCCGTCTTCTGCTGCAGCTTAACGAAGGCATCCGCAGCCGTCGAGCCCTCGTCGAGCTTAAGCTGCGTAGGTGCCACCCAGGTCTGAGCCCTGCCGTCGGCATCGGTGCCGATGATCGAGAACGAGACCTCGACCTGCTTCTTGGCGACATCGCCGGTTTCTGTCGGGTTCTCTGTCTGAACGGCAGCCGCGGCGGCAGATCCTGCTTGGCCAGCGGATGCCGTCGAAGACTGCTCGCTCGTGGCAGGGCTCTCCCCCGTCGTCGAGCCTTCGTCGCCAGTTGCTGCCTCTGTTGTGGCGGCACTAGCTGTAGGCGCGCCCACGGAATCCGAAACCTCGGCGCCACTCTGCTCAGCGGTACCGCCCGCAAGCGCTGCGTCCTCGCCCGGCGTCGCAGCCTGAGCCACAGCCTCGGCAATGCCCTCGGCGCCCTCGGCCCACAGCTGAGCCGGCGTGGTGCTGAAAGCCATCGCGAAGGCCAGGAATGCCACCAGGCCGCGCTTGGCTACACCGCGTGCAATCGCGCCACGGCGATGCAACGAGGCACGCTCGCGCTCGTCCTCAAACATATCCATTTGTCCCCCATTGTCTGAACTTGGGGCATTGCCCAGCGGCCGCCCCACGTCATCGCACATATCGCGCTCGAGCACCCCCATCGGGGTCCCCCTTCCCTCCAGAGCCCAACGCGTACCGGCGGCATGCGCCGCGGCCGCGTGCAAGATGGGAGGCGATCCGACTTAACCTTACCGACCCGGGCGCGCCGTCCGATCTGCGACGCGACCATCCCGGGCCAAGAGGAATTACGGTTACTGGTACAGCCGGGGATTTGCACCCCGATTCTCCCAAACGCGCAGGAAAACTGCGCATTCGTGCGTCTCCGCACCACCATCTAGGCCATCGATTATTACTGTCAGTATGGTATCACGCAAAAGGGCCCCGCACACAGGCGAAGCCCAAGGTAAAAGCTATGGTTTGCGATAGAAAAGGGTGAAGATGGAGTGCCGAGCAAAATAACCCGTTTCCCCAACCCCGGAAAATCGTTACCGCTTGCCGCCGTGACTGTTGCGCCAGATCTCGCGGCCCAGCATCAGCGCCAACACCAGCGCGCTCACGTAGCCCATAAAGCCAATGACCGGGATACCGAACACAACCGGCTCGATGCGCGCGTAGTACACCACCGACGAACCGATAAACAGGCCGGCGATCACAATTGCCATCGACATGCGGTCGATAATTCCACCCAGCTGTCGCAGCGCCTTATCGCTGCTCATGATCTGCGTGTTCACCTTAAGCTGGCCGCGCGTGAGCATGCGCGACGCCAAGCCCAGATACTCGGCCGCCTCGAGCGAGCCTTTTGCCGCGCGATAGCTGCTCGCGGCAAGATCGCGCCCCATTTCGCGGACGCGCGCATAGGCGCTCTTCTCGTTTTTGATGTGCGTCTGGATGATCTGGATCATGTTGACGTTGGGCATGTACTCGGTCAGCAGGCCCTCGAGCGTCACCATGCCGCGGGCGAACATCGTCACCACGCTCGGCAGCTCAACGTCGTTTTTGCGCGCCAAATTTAGCAGCGAGGTCAAAAACTCGCCGATATCAAGATCCTTAAGGTCGAGGCCCGCAAAGTCGGCAACGATAAAGTCCAAGTCGGACAAAAAGGCCGAATGGTCGAGCTCGGCCGAGTCGCCACGCGTCACGGCAAAGCGCATAAGCGAGTCCTTGAGCTTGGGCACATCGCCCTCGGCCACGGCAAAGATCATATCCTTGACGATACCGCGGTCGTGGCTCGACATACGCCCGACCATGCCCAGGTCGATAAAGTAGACAATACCGTCCTTGAGGATGATGTTTCCTGCATGCGGGTCGGCATGGAAAAAGCCATCGTCGAGCACCTGCGTCGAGTAGTCCTCGACAATCGCCGAGCCGATCTTTTCCAGGTCATAGCCCTCGGCCACCAGGCGCTCGGGATCGGCAATGGAGATGCCGTCGATGTAGTCCATGACCACGACGTGTTCGGTGCAAAGGTCCAAGTAGGATTTGGGACACGACACGCCATGCACGCTTTTGTGGAACTCATAGAAATCGTTGAGGTTTTTGGCCTCGGCCAAAAAGTTGGTTTCCTCGCGAAACGAGGTCCACAGCTCTTCGACCACGCCGTGCAGGTCAACAAACTGATCGGTGTTGACGAACTTTGAGACGATGCGCACCACCGAGCGAATGATATCGATGTCCTGCGCCATGACCTGCTGCGCGCCGGGGCGCTGCACCTTAACGGCCACATCCTCGCCGGTCACCAGGCGGGCACGGTGTACCTGCGCGAGCGATGCGCTACCAAGCGGGTTGGGGTCGATCGCGTCGAACATCTGCCCCAAGCGCTGGCCGTACTCCTCTTCCAGGCAGCGGAGCACTACCTCATACGGCACCGGCTCCACATCGGAGCGCAGGCGGCGCAGCTCGTCGCAAAACCGCTGCGGCAAAATCTCGGAGCGGTTAGCCAGAATCTGCCCCATCTTAACGAACATGGGGCCGAGCTCTTCGAGCAGACGACGCAGGCGCACCGGCGTGAGGTTATCCCATACGCGGTACTTTTTGACCAGGCGAACGATTTGCCCGATGCGTTCGCGACGACCCGCCGGCGTGAGCTGGTATTCCTCGTCCGGCGCCATCGCATCGGGTTCCTCGGGGACCATATCGACAGCGCGCGGCTTCTTGCGAGCGCCCGAGACGGCGGCATCGACCTCGTCGACAACCGCCGTCTCGTCACTCAAGGGATCTTGATTGTTGTAATCGGTGGTGGAATCTGCCATCTGCGCTGCTACTCGGCCTCTTCGGCGTCCTCTGCGTCGTCGGGCTCAACGGACTCGACGGGCACCGAAGTCACGTTGTCCTCGACCGAATCGACGATGTCGCGCACGTGGGCCAGGAAGGCCGTGCGCTCGTGGGCGGTCATAACGCGGACGCGGGCCAGGATAAGCTCGTCGAGCACGCGCTGTGCCGCAGTCTCGCCTTGCATGCCCAGGCGCTCGGTCAGGTCGGAGATGGTGCCACCCGCCTGCTCGAACATATCGGACACGCTGCGGGCGATATCGGGGGCGCTGGCATCCTTGCGGACCTGCTCGCCCTTGGTACCGAGGTCGTCGAGAACCTTCTTGCCGCCCTCGACGGCAACGGCGGCAGCGCCGAAGCCCACGTTGATGGCACCGTTAACAAGCTGATCGAGTTTCATAACCATGGTTGGCTCCAATCATGAACAACTGCATTGGCCTTCTTGTACCCAAGATTGGGCGAACGACACAAAATCGTTTTACCGCCAAGATAGGAATCGAGCGGGGCAAAGCCTTTGACGGCGTTTGCCCCGCTCGCTCGTTGCAAGGTCGTCTTTACCTTACGTTATCGTTCATCGCGAAGGAATTCTTCATGGCACAGCTCGTGGTGTAGAGCACCTTGCCCAGCAGGGCATCGGTCTCCACCCGCACGCGCTCGGCAAAGGCCTCGTTGGCGCGGGCGAGCTCGGCGGGCACCTCGGCCTCGGGCAGCGCGACTACGACGGCGTCAACGTCATGAATCTGCTTGTGGCCCATGCCACCGACCTTCTCCTGATAGTCCTCCACAGCGCGGCCGCACTCATGGAAGCGGACGTCGGCCAGGGCGCCGATCAGGCGGTTGGCCCAGTAGAAGTTTTCGGACGTCACGCGAGCCTGCGTGTCGGCATAGTACTCGGGCATGGTCTCGACGTTGGCGTACAGCGGCACGAGCGCGTTAAACGAGTTGGAGCCAAACGCCATCCACTGCACGGCGCGATACGCAGGCTGCGCATAGGGACGCAGCTGCAGCACGGCGAGCTGGCTGTTGCGGTTGATGCCGATGGGACGATAGGCGCCGCGCGTGGCGGGCGTGCCCTTGCTGCCGTAGCAGTCGTACTCCGTGCCCTGGTAGTGGCTCGAAAGCACGTACTTGATGTCCTCGATGGTCACCTTGCGCTCGGGCACGCGGCTCCAGGGGATGTCGTCGCTCTCGGGCGTGTAATCGGCGTCGGGACCGTCCCACACATCGCTGGGGTTGAGGCAGCGCTGCATGTACCAGGCGCGCGGCGTGTTGTAGACGTGGTCGCTGTCGCTGTGCGAGCCAAAGGCCTCACGCGGGTTAAAGACCGCGGCGGGGCCGTCGCCCTCGACGCCCAGCGTCAGGTCCAGATGCCACTCGGCCATCCAGGAGCGCAGGTCGGCGGAACACATGTGATCGGCTTGGGCGCCCTCGGCATCGTCCAGGTCAAAGCTGTCGATACCCAGCTGGTTGGGCATGGTCACATAGGCATCGTCGGGCACGCGCTTGGCGATCCAGTGGTGGCCGCCGATGGTCTCGAGCCACCAGATCTCGTCAACGTCACTAAAGGCAATGCCATTGTTCTCATAGGTGCCGTAGCGCTCGAGGAGGTCGCCCAGGATACGCACGCCGTCGCGGGCAGACTTGGCGTACGGCAGCACCAGGGTCACCATGTCCTCCTCACCCAGACCGCCGGGCTGCGCCGGAACATAGCCGTCCTCGCCCTCGTTGCCCTTGGCGGGCACGTAGTCCACAAGCGGATCGGCGCCGCGGACGCGCTCGTTGGTGGTGAGCGTCTCGGTTGCGGACATGCCAACGTTGAGCTCGTTGAAGCCGGCCTCGGCCCAAATGCCATGACCCGGGACAACGTCGGGGACGCTCGTGTAGCGCATGGGGTTGTCGGGCAGTTCAACGGTCAGGTGACTCAGGACGCTCGTGTAGACGCGCGGCTGCTCGTCGGGATGCACTACGCGCATGCGCTTGGGCTCAAACACCCCGTTGGACGAGTCCTCGTTGCGGGCGACCAGCGTCGACCCGTCGTAGCTCGCGTTCTTACCAACCAAAATCGTTGTGCACGGCATGCGCATCCTCCTTGAGCGAAGAAATCAAACGGCAACAGTGTATCGCTTCGGCGCAAAAAGGGCGAAACCGCGGCCCCTCGAGACCCCCTCGGGACCCCTGTGGTCAAAAAATGCCAAATATGAGTACTGTCACCAATTTAGTAGCAGCAATTTCGCTGGACACAGGTGCCAATAATCTACATTTGTTCAAAAGCTGGACGATGTAATTCCTCATTGGTCCAATAAAATTGGCTCTCTATCGATAATAAATACCGATAGAGAGCCAAAATGACCTAAAATATATGTGACTATCTTGGCAACAGTACTCATATTTGGCGTTTTTTGACCACGTGGTATATGGCTAACCCCTCAAACAGCCCAAAACGCCTATTTCGATGCGCGCTCCGCCGCCTCGATCACGTGCTTGGCGAGAATCGCGGTGGTCACAGCCCCCACGCCGCCCGGCACGGGTGTGACGGCGTTAACGATCGGCTCCGCAGCATCAAAATCGACATCGCCGACCAGCTTGTCGGCGGCCTCGTCCCAGTTGATGCCCACATCGATGATCGTCTGGCCCTCGCGGACCGCATCCGCGCCAATCGTGCGCGCACGCCCAACCGCGGCAACAACAATGTCGGCAGAACGGCACTCGGCAGCCAAGTCGCGCGTATGCGTATGGCACGTCGTCACTGTGGCATTGCGAGCCGTAAGCATGGCGGCAACGGGACGGCCAATCACCAGCGACCGACCAACGACCGCAACCTTGGCCCCATCCAGCTCAACGCCGTAATGGTCCAGCAACGCCAGCACGGCCTCGGCGGTGCAAGGAGCAAAGCCCTCGCCTCGCCCCGAAAGCGTGGTAAGCAGCGAGGCCGGCGTCATGGAGTCAACATCCTTGGCGGGATCGAGCGCCGCGGTAACTGCATCCTCGTCAAGCCCAACGGGCAACGGACGAAACATCAGGCAGCCATGAACAGCGGGATCAGCATTGATGCCCTTAATAGCCGCCAGCAGCTCATCCTGCGAAACATCGGCAGGAAGCAAAACGCGACGAGCCTCGATGCCAACCTTCTCGCAGCGCTTGAGGGCGCCACGCTCGTAGGATAGATCGTCCTCGCGCTCGCCCACGCGAACGATGGCCAGCGTCGGCACGATGCCCCGTTCGCGCAGGGCGGCGCAGCGAGCAGCGAGTTCCCCAGTCAAAGCACGGGCGACGGGAGCGCCCTTAAGCAGCTCTGCCATGGCTATCCCCTCTTCCTTGCGGCGTCAGCGGCGCGGCGCGCCAGAGCATCGGCGCGCGGCAGCCACGTATCGAGCAGCTCGTCGCATGCAGCCTCGAGCTCCTCGGCGCGGGCACGATCCTTCATAGACGTGGTGTTCGCAAAGAGCGTCAAGCTCGCGCCCTGCATGGCGGCACGGCAGAACACGGCGCCGCATGCCACGTCGGACAGCAGCTGTCGGGAGCCCTTGTCCGCCATGTCCTCGAGCAGCGCCAGCGCACGCCCGCACGCATCCATGATCCGATATGGCGGCATGGCGGCAACGTGCAGCGCATCCTGAATCGCAGCCGGTCGAGCCGGATCCTCGCGCGGAATACCATACGCAGCGGACACCTGGCCGTACGCACGAACGTCCTCGGCGACCAGACCCACAAGCTCCTGAGCCAGCTCGTCTGCCTGGGCAAACGCGTGCGTCAGATCGTCTGCGCGATCGGCAAGCGCGGGGTTCGTCGCGCCATAGCGAGCAACCATCCCGCACAGCGAGGCGCCCAGTGCTCCCACAAACGCGCTGGCGCTGCCGCCGCCGGGAACCGGCTCGCGCGCGGCAAGCGCCTCGGCAAAACCGCGACAGGTTTTATCCATCATCTCTTGGCTCATCGAAACACCTCTGCCCACCGCGCCGGCCACCAAGGGCCGCACGCATAATAAAAAATGGGACAACGACGCCAGGAAGCGGTTGTCCCATTCATCGGTTTTATTGAAGCCCAGTCTAACCCATAAGACAAAGGCTGTCAGGAGCTCTGGCTATCGGTGTTTTCGATTGCCGGCTATAGGCACGGGCGCCTAGTCCACCTGAAACGTCGGCAGCAGCGTGTCGATAATCTTCGACCCCATGTCGCGGTTTGCAGTCGAGTACTCCAAATGCGCCGTGGCAATCGTCGAATCCGTGACGATCGTCTTTTCGTATATGATCGTATCGTCCTCACACCACGAGACCACGTACCAGTTGTCGCCCTCTGCGGTATAGAGGTCGGCCTTGCCCGAGGTGTCCACGTCGACGAACATCTCGTGTGCAGTTTCGTCGTTAATGTTGACGTAGCCAAACAGGTTGATCACAAAACCCGTCTCCGGATCCTTATACCTAGCGCCGCTGCTGCTGGGAGTATCTTCCATCTCAAAGCGATTGGGAATCGACATGCTATAAGGATGCATGTCGTTCGTGTACGTATACACGTCGGTTAGATAATCGTCCGAATCGCCCGAACCGTAGTATGCCGACTCGTCCTCGGGAACGGCCTCGTCATCCGACGACGAAGACTCCTTGGCCTTGGACTTGTCGCTCTTCTTCTTGGCAGAAGAATCTTTCTCGTCCGAAGACCCGGTATCGATCACCGAGATTTGCGTGTCAGAGCTCTTGGACCCGTTGAGCATCGTGAGCGCAAACACCGTGCCACCCCCGAGGAGTACCACGGCGGCACACGCCACCGCGATAATGACCGGCGCCTTGCTCTTGGGCTTTTGAGGCGCAGGCGCGACCGGCGGCATCGACTGGGTCAGGCCCGGGGCAGAGGAAGGACCAGCGCCCGTAGGCGTCGGCGCGGAGCCACCCGCAAGCGACGCCCCGCAATGCGTGCAAAACGTCGATCCATCGGGAACTTGCTGTCCGCATTTTTGACAGAACATCGTTCGACCTTTCGTGGTTTAGCTTTTGTCACAGCCAAGTCTATACGCCCCCACCCAGGGCGCTGTTGCGCAACATGAAAAAGCCGATGCCGAGCCGTGCCGTCCCATGCGCCTGCCCCAAACATGGGACACATGGCCCACCTTTCGAGACTCCCGGGCAGCACAAGCTGGGGCATATCTATAAGTAAGGAACCCGTTGGGGCACGGCCGCGCAACGGCCGAAAACTAAGAACGGAGGTATCGCCGCACCACACACAACGACATCCGTCACGCTTGCGAATAGCAACATACACCAACGGCTCCAACAACCCGCGGCGCCGTGATGTCATCGGCAGACAAGGAGGACGCCACCATGAAGAAAAAGACCCTATCGATCCTTTCCCTTTGCATCGCCCTCTTTGCCGCATTTGCCCTTGTCGGCTGCGGCGGAAGTGCGTCAAGCGGAGGCGGGGGCAGCAGCGCATCCAAGAGCGAGGGCAAGGAAAAGGCTCCCGTCGCCAAGAAGACCGACTTTATCTGGTTTAAGGTCGAGATGCCCGAGGGCGTTGGCGTAAGCGACTCCGCCGGCAAGAATGCCGACAGGGTCCAGCTCACCTTCCCCGAAGACGAGAATAGTTCGGCCGATCGCTTTATCCCCGTTTGGAAAAAAGCGCTGACGGCAGAGGAATCCCACGCCGACCAGGCAGAAAAGAAAGGTGATACGTTCCAGTGGAAGGATGGCGGGTCCGTCGAGTATAACGGCAGGACGTGGCTCGTCGGAACGTACGAGGACAACAGCGGCGTCTCAACCCTCCTCTTTACCGACGTTGAGCCGGGAAGCGTCTACGTCCTCATCTCGAACTTCGATCTGCATAAGAAAGAAGCCGAGGCGCTCCTCAACTCCATCGAGTTTCCCGATGACATGGCGAAGGCAGTTGCCGAGGCACGCGAAGTCGAGATTTCGAGCATCGAGATCAAGCATTAGGGGCTCGCACGCAGCATCGCATGCGCAGTCATTAAATGATCGGACGCCCAGCCAGGGGAGGATCGGATCGGCCGGCCCTCCCCTCTTTTACGCCCGGGCATATTGCCACTTGTCGGCGCAAATCCGGCCCCCAGAATGGGACACATGGCCCACCCGAACGAGCCGCTCGCGCGTACAGTAAAGGCAGGTAATCCATGGGCGGTTACAGATCGAGGAGGACACGACCATGAAAAAGAAGGCCTTTGCGATTCTCACCCTCTGCATCAGTCTCTTTGCCGCGGTTGCCCTGGTGGGTTGTGGCGGAAGCGGTGGCGCTACCGGCAGTGGCGGTGGCGGCGGAGCAGAAAAGCCAGCCGTGGATATGAGGACCGACTTCATTTGGTTTAAGGTCGAGGTCCCCGAGGGCGTCGAGATCACCGACGTCGCAGGCGACACCGCCGACAGGGCCCAGTTTAAGTTCACCGAGAGCGAGCACGCCAGC
>DBEYTJ010000172.1:0-8560 GCA_048181065.1 Collinsella sp. | reverse complement strand
CCGGTGCTTCCCGACGAGAACGAGTTCCCCTACGCTATCCGCGTCGTCTCCGAGGTCATGGAGTCCAATGGCTCCTCTTCGATGGCTTCGACCTGCGGCTCCACGCTCGCCCTTATGGACGGCGGCGTGCCCATTAAGCGCCCGGTCTCCGGTATCGCCATGGGCCTGATCCAGGAGGAGGGCAAGACCGTGGTCCTGTCCGACATCCAGGGTCTCGAGGACTTCCTGGGCGACATGGACTTTAAGGTCACCGGCACCACCGAGGGCATCACCGCCCTGCAGATGGACAACAAGGCCACCGGCCTCACCTTCGACATCTTGGCCCGCGCCCTGCAGCAGGCCAAGGAGGGTCGCGCCTTCATCCTGCAGAAGATGCTTGATGTGATCCCCGAGCCGCGTCACACCACGCGCAGCACCGCTCCGCGCATCGTCTCCATCCAGGTTCCGACCGATAAGATCCGCGACGTCATCGGTTCCGGCGGCAAGGTTATCCGCGGCATCCAGGACGAGACCGGCGCTTCGGTCGACATCCAGGAGGACGGCACCGTCTTTGTCGGCGGCACCGGCGAGTCTGTCGATCAGGCTGTCGAGCGCATCAAGCTCATCATCAAGGTTCCCGAGCCGGGCGAGGAGTACACCGGTCGCGTGGTCTCCATCCAGCCCTTCGGCGCCTTCGTCAACCTGCTGCCCGGTAAGGACGGCCTGCTGCACATCTCCCGCGTCGCCAAGGGTCGTGTGGAGAAGGTCGAGGACGTCCTCAACGTGGGCGACGAGGTCAAGGTCGTCGTCATCGAGGTCGACGATCGCGGCAAGATCTCGCTCGATCGTCTCGACAAGCCCGAGGCCCCGGCTCGCGCCGAGGGTGCCTCCGAGGGCGACGGCGAGCACTTCCAGCGTCGCGAGCGTCCGCGTCGCGAGCGTCCGCGTCGCGAGCGCTCCGAGCGCAGCGACCGTCCGCGCTGTCCCGGCGACAACGGAGGCCGTAAGCCCCGCCGTCACCACGACGCCGAGTAACAGCCGCACATAAGCAGCTCAACAAGGGCGACTCCGGCCAGGGGTCGCCCTTTTGCTTGCGCCCGGGAGGGCCGCATATGAAGTTTCCTGCTCTACAGTCCTGCGCAAGACGGAAAGCACATTAAGTGCTTTCCTTTGCGTGCGGAACTCGCGATAAAGTTCATATGCGCCGCCCGGCTCCCGCCGCTCTCGGGGCCCCCATCCCAAATGCGGAGCAAAGCTCCGCATGCCATCTTTTCTTTCAGCTAAAGAACGCCGGAAATTCGACGCTGGTTTGTTAACCTTGCCGGACGTTGTCGACGCCAAACCAGCTCAGAAGCTATATCGATACAGAAAGGTCCCCGACCGGAGGGGCCGGATATAAGGTTTATCGCGAGTTCCGCACGCAAAGAAGGCCACTTAATGTGGCCTTCGTCTTGCGCAGGACTGTAGAGCAGGAAACCTTATATCCGGCCCCTCCGGCCGGGGACCGCGCCTTTGCGACTACAGCGTCATGTTCGGATCGGCGTCGACGTCGAACGGCGAGATTTCTCCTCGATCGAATTTACGGCGGGCGACCTCCGCGATCATGGCGGCGTTGTCGGTGCATGCCGAGAGAGGCGGCACCGTCACGCGGATGCCCTGGCGCCCGAGCTTCTTGATCATCATCTCGCGCAGATGCGGATTAGCCGAGACGCCGCCGCCGATGCAGTATTCCTTGCATCCGGTGGCATGCAGCGCGTTCTTGGCCTTCTTGTACTGTACGTCAAAGACCGCGGCCTCAAACGAAGCCGCCAGGTCGGGCAGATGAATCGTACGCCCGGCTTTGGTCTCCTGCTCAATGTAGAGCGTCACGGCCGTCTTAAGGCCCGAAAGCGAGAACCGATAGTCTCCCCTACTATTGAGCGCACGGGGGAAGTCAATCGCGCGGGGATTGCCCGTCTCGGCCAGTTTGGAAATGATGGGACCGCCAGGATAGCCCAGACCCAGCGCCTTAGCCACCTTGTCGAAGGCCTCACCCACTGCGTCGTCGAGCGTCTCGCCGAGCACCTCGTAGTCGCCCCACGCCTTGACGTGAACAAGCATGGTATGACCGCCCGAGACGAGCGTGAAGATAAACGGCGGCTTGAGATCGGGCTGCGCCAGCAGGTTGGCAAACAGGTGGCCCTCCAGATGATTGACACACACGAGCGGTTTACCGGCAGCATAGGCAAAGCCCTTGGCGAAGGCGACGCCCACCACCAGAGCACCCACCAGGCCCGGACCCTGTGTCACGCCAACAGCGGCGAGTTCGCTCGGCGCGATGGCTCCGCCCTCAAGACCAAGCGATGCCGCGGCATCCTCGAGCGCCGCGTCCACGACGCTCACGATAACCTCAACGTGCTTGCGCGAAGCGATCTCGGGCACTACGCCGCCAAAACGGGCATGAAAATCGATCTGCGTCGAAACCTGATTGGCCAGCATATTACCGTTCGCATCGATAATCGCCACAGCCGTCTCATCGCACGAACTCTCGATGGCAAGCACCAGGCGACGACGCTCAATTTCGGCGCGCTCCTCAACGGTGCGCTCGGGTGCAGGTAGCGGCCATACACGCTGCTCAGCCGCCGTCGGCTCGGGCGAAGCATTGTCGACCGGGAGCACCAAGGGCAGCGGCGCCGTCATGACGATGGCATCTTTGCCAGCACCGTAGTAACCGCGGCGGCGGCCCGCCTCGGTAAAGCCCAGAGAGGCATAGAGCGCAATAGCGCCCTCATTGCCGTCCTCGACCTCGAGCGAAGCCGTGGTGCAGCCGAGCATCTGGGCATCGTAGCTCACGTGCGACAGCAGCTTGCGGGCAATACCCCCGCGGCGATGCTTCGGGTCGACGGCAACATCCAGAATCTGCACGTCACCGTCTACGACCATGCCGCCGGCAAGGCCCAGCAGCTGACCGTCGTCGTGCGCCACCCACCAGCTGCGCGGCGCCGCAACATCCTCGCCCAGCTCGGATAGAAACATGCCCGGCGTCCACGCCTCGTGTCCAGCGCCTTCAAAGCAGGCGGCCTCCAGCGCACTTGCGCCCTCGGCGTCCGCCGCACCCATGGGGCGGAATTGCAGATGGCGACCGGCGAGCTCATCGGCAACGCCCGTAATTTCGCTCTGCGCGCTCTCGGCAAGACCGAGGCGTTTGCGCTCGTTTTCCTCGGCATCAGAAAGGCGCGTATAGATCGGAAGGACGCGGGCCGGGTCGCCGTCACCCGCGGCATGTGCAAGGAGGAGGCCCTCGCCCGAAGGCCACCACAAGCCGCGCTCTACGCAGCGAGCGACCTCATCCTCGCCCAGCAGCTTGCCATAGCGCACGAGACCGTCGCCAGTCAGCTGAACCTGGTCCCAGTCCGCGGCTTGGCGCCACTCATCAAGCGCCACGGCAGCCTTAACCACGTGCTCGCGCTCAAACTGACGCTCGGGGCCCTCGTCGCCCAGCACATACAAAGCCGGATACACCTCGCCGCGCATGGCATCGGCCAGAATGCCGAGTTTGCCACGCACGCCAGCCTTCCACGCGGTCCATGCGCAGGCATCGAGCGTCGACACACCCAACAGCGGCACGTTGGCGCCGCGCGCCAAGCCCTTGGCGGTGGAAATGCCGATACGCACGCCGGTAAACGAACCAGGACCGCGACCGACGACGCAACTGCCCACGTCAGCACGGTCCATGCCAACCTGAGCAAGCACACTGTCGACGGTATTCACGAGCTCCACATTGGCATGGCGACGGCACATATGGTCGCCACTCACCAGCTTCGCCTCGCCCGTCTGCCCATCAATCCAGCTTGCCGCGCAGGCAAGCATATCGGTCGAAGTATCGAGCGCCACCACCAGCGCGTAATCGTTATGCAAGCTCATCTTGTACAGCCTTATCAATCAAATCGGATAGCTCCGCTGCGCGTTCGCCGTGCGCCTCGAGCGTTATCGTTCGCACGTCGCTATCGTTCTCATCACGCTTAAGCGTTACCGAAAGATACTCGTCCGTCAGTTCGTCCTGAAACTGTTCGCCCCACTCCAACAGACAGGCACCCTCATAGCCCAGTACATCGAAAATGCCCGTATCCTCGAGCTCGTAAGCATGCTCCAGACGGTACAGGTCAAAGTGAAACAGCGGAATACGCCCCTGGTCATGAACGGCCATGAGTGCGAATGTGGGGCTCGTGACCATATGGCCGTCGCCCAAACCACGCGAAACGCCCTTGGTAAAGTGGGTTTTGCCCACCCCGAGGCCGCCGGTCAAAATCAGCACATCACCGTCTTCCAGACACGGCGCAACCAACTCGCCAAAATGCTCCGTATCGGCAGAGCAAACCGTTTTATAAATACCTACCCCCAGGCGCTCCAGGGACATATATGCTCCTTATTATTCCGAGGCACCCTCTGGCGCGGGATGCCGCTCCAGATAGTCGCCCAGCATCTTAAAGTCTTCCTCCAGTAGCTCCTGCCACGCCGGATTACGCAGCGCCGCCGCCGGATGGAACGTGGGCATCACCACAAAATGCCCCATCTGATGGAACCTGCCGCGCAGCTTGGTGATGCCAATCTCGGTCTTAAGCACAAAGTGCGTCGCAGGGTTACCGAGCGTCACGATGATGTCGGGCCAAATGCTTCGAATCTGCTCACGCAAAAACGGTGAACAGGCCAGCACTTCCTCGGGCCGAGGATTGCGATTTCCCGGCGGTCGACACTTAAGCACGTTGGCAATGTAGACGTCTTCGCGCTTGAGGCCAGCCAGCGACAGGATGCCGTTGAGATCCTCGCCCGCCGCCCCCACAAACGGTTCGCCTTGCAGATCCTCGTTACGCCCCGGCGCCTCGCCGATAAACATGACGCGGGCGTGGGGGTTTCCCACGCCAAACACGATGTTATGGCGCGACTGATAGAGCTGGCAGAGATGGCAGTCGCCTAAAACAGCCTCAATCTCCTCGAGTGCAACCTCGCGCGGCGCTTGGTGACTATGTCCGGGGATGTGCATGACACCCATAGTGGCTCCTACACGTAGACCTTGTCGAGACGCATGCCAAAGCCGCAAGCAACCTCGTAGTTAATCGTGCCGCGCAGGCGAGCCATCTCGTCCATGGTGATCTCGGCATCACCATCGCGGCCGACAATGATCATCTCGTCGCCATGCTCGGCCTCGGGAATCTCATGCGCCGGATTGGACTGGATGGCGACCATAAACTGGTCCATGCAGATGTTACCCACCTGACGCACACGTTCACCGCGATACAGCACGTCCATGCGATTGGAGAGCGTACGCGAAAGACCGTCGGCATATCCAATCGGCAGCGTGCAAATCTGAACGCGTGTGCGCGGCACGCGATAGGTAAATCCGTAGCCCACGCCTTCGCCCATTGCAGGATGTGACACACGCGTCACGCGCGCATGAACGCTCATGACAGGGTCCAGCTGCATCACGCGGCTGCTCAGCTCGCACGGCTGCAGGCCATATAGACCGATGCCGGCGCGAATCATATCAAAATGCATCGAGGGATCGAGCATCGAGGACGGCGTATTGGCACAGTGCACGATACCGCACTCAAAGCCCGCGTCCTTAATGGCTTGAACGGCCTCGGTAAAGCGCTGGCACTGCAGCTTATAGTCCCAACCGCCAGGCTCATCGGCCGTTGCGAAGTGCGTAAAGACGCCATCGCACTGGATACCGCGATGGAAGCTAATGCCACGAACAAAGTCGAGCACCTGCGTGTAGTGAACACCGATGCGGTTCATGCCCGTCTCGATGGCTAGATGGTACTTGCCCACCTTGCCTGCCGCGACAGCACACTCGCCATAGGCAAGGGCGAAATCGGACGTATAGACCGAAGGCATGATATCGAACTCGAGCAACGTCGGAATGGCCTCGATAGGCGGCTCGCTCAGGATCAGGATGGGTTTTGTGATCCCGCCCTGTCGAAGCTCAACGCCTTCACTAACCGTCGCCACGGCAAACATGTCGGCACCGGCCGAATACATGATTTTGGCGCACTCGACGGCACCATGGCCATAGGCATCGGCCTTCACTACGCAGCACAGTCGCTGACGTGGATCGAGCAGATTCTTGTAAGCCCTCGTGTTGCGGCGAAGCGCCCCTCGGTCAATCTCAACCCAGGACCAGCGCGTCAAATCGGCTTTATTCATGATTAGTCATCCGACCCTTCGTCCATGATTCCCAGATCATCGAGTGCATCCTTTGCCGCCAATTCCATGGCAGGACCGATCAAGTCGATCAGATCGGTCGCAATAACACTCTTCTCACCGTACTCCGTTGCCGCGGCAAAACCCGCGTAGCTGTGAAGCGCAACGGCATACGAATACAGCAGCTCCCAGCGATCCATCTCATCACGCATGGTAGCCAGTGTGCCGGCCAAAATGCCCGCAAGAACATCGCCCGAACCGGCAGTCGCCAACGACGCCGGACCCGAGAGCGGCAAAAGCACGCGCTCAACGCCACAGATAGCCGTCGTCGGTCCCTTGGCAATAACCACGAGATTGTCGGAGCCGGCAGCCCAGACAACCTTCTGCGCGGCCGCGATTGCAGTCCCCAGATCGTTAACCTCGTCACCGGCAACCAAGCGCGAAAGCTCGCGATAGTGCGGCGTCATGACGAGCGGTTGCTCACGGCGGTACATCTCAGGGTTGCTATCGATACCGTCGATAGCAATCTTAGAAAGGCAGTTGAGCGCATCGGCATCAAGGATCAGCGGCACATCAAGCTCCAACAAGCCCGAAACCACCTGCATGGCGCCGGCAGACGTCGTCATGCCGGGACCGCACAGTACGCAGCTGTACTTCTTTGCAATCTCGCACACGGTCATACGAGCAGCGGCACCAAAAGAGCCGCGGGAATCGGACGGAATAGCAAAAACCGGAATCGAGGGAAGTGCCATACGAATAAGATTGGCACACGCATCAGGCGTCGCGACAGCCACATAGCCGGCACCCGCGCGGGCAGCAGACTTGGCGGCCATAATGGCAGCGCCAGGATACTGCGCCGAGCCGGCAACAATAAGGACAGAACCGCGAGAATACTTATCGATATTCGTGGGCAGCGGAGCAAAGAAATCCACCAGGTCACCGGGCTCGACAATCTCGGCGGCATGGTCGACATCATCGATGACCTCATCAAGGCGATCATAAAGGCCACCGCACACCAAATCACCGGCGTACTCTGGACCATCAGCGCTGTAGAGGCCAATCTTGGGCGTGATCATCGTGACCGTACGCTCGGCACGGATGCAGTCATCGTCGACAACACCGGTTTCGGCATTCAGACCCGAAGGAACATCAATGGAAACCACATGGTCGGCGCAGTCGTTAACTGTCGGAATCCAGATGGAGAACGGTGCACGCAGGTCACCGTGGAAACCGGTACCAAAGATAGCGTCAACAACAACGTCGGCCTTATCGATCAAAACCTCAAGCTCATCTCGCGAGGGACCGACACACACATGCACGTCACGACCGGCGGTACGGCGGGCAACATGGCGAGCCAGAGCGGCAGGAATCTCATCCGGCTCAACCGGAGACACGATATCCACGTCAACGCCCTTATGACTCAAAATATCAGCCGCGACCCAACCGTCGCCACCGTTGTTGCCAAAACCGACCAGAACAAGGACGCGATCGGGATTGAGTTTTAGAATTTCACGAGCAGCAAACTCACCCGCCAGTTCCATAAGCTCGGCCTTCGAAGTTCCCTCGCGTTCGATAATATCCTCGAGGCGAACGACTTCCTCGGTACTCAAAACCGGTTTCATCTATGCTCCTAGCGTATCTTGCGAAGCATCGCCCTGGTGCTCCGTCAAAGCTGAATTTTGCAGTTGCTCAAGCTCATCTAAAACCGAGCGAGCCTCTTTATAAGTTTGTGCAACGCGTTCCTTGGTGCTCACCTTTTCTTCCTTAGGCTTAGGTCGAGCATCCTCGGTGATCGCAATGGCATTGGCTACGGCCAAATCACCCGTCAAGGTAATGGAAAGCGCAACTTCAATGACACCCAACTCTTGAGCAATCTCGAGCGCTCGACCTGAAAGCACAGCTTTAGGCTTTCCAAACTTATCGCGCGTTACCGAGACGTCTTTGCGACCGACGCCCTGACTAAAACCCGTACCAAGAGCCTTGAGAACCGCTTCACGAGAAGCAAAACGGCTCGCATAGTGCGCCGCAGGACGCGATGAAGCGTCGCAATATGCGCACTCTTCTTCGGTAAACACACGCCGAGCAAACGACGGCGTCTTTTCAAGGATTGATTTCATGCGGGAAATCTCGACGATATCAACGCCGATACCAGCTTCAGCCATGTTCACCTCCATATTGCACAGACTAAGTTATTGTAGCCCGTTAACGGAAGATGCGACAAACGAGGGTCATAAAACACAGCGAGTTTGTTAGATCTGGCTTAACGCAAAAAAGGGGGAGGCCGCGAGGCCTCCCCCTTCTTCAAGTCGATTGACGGCTCGGTGCCGTCCACCGGTCAGCGGCGCCCTGGCCTCCCACGGGCTGACCCCGCAGTACTCTCGGCGCGATGGGGCTTAGCTTC
>DBEYTJ010000171.1:0-5456 GCA_048181065.1 Collinsella sp. | reverse complement strand
CGCGCGCTGCATCTGCCATATAGCGAAACGACCACCATGTGCTTTACCTGCGGCATGCGCAATATCTCTTCGGGCGCCGTCATCGCCACGCAATACTTTCCGGGCGAAGTTGTGTTTCCCGTCATGTGTGGAACGTTGTTTCAGCAGGTACTCGCCTCGCTTATCGGGCACTTCTTTGAGCGTCTGACCGGCGAGGAGCGCGCCGCCCAGCGCAAGCGCGTCGAGGCCGGCCGCGATGCAATGGCGCGCTAAACCGTCCGCAGTGTGCGGGCGCTCACTTTACGATGTGAGCGCCTCCAGATGTGCGCGGAGTCGCTCCGCATCGACATCGAGCGTGGTCTCAGCATTGACCTGAGCCAGCCGATACCCGACAAAGTAGGGTGAAACCACCCAACGTGGAAGCGCCTTGGCAATGGTCCGGCCGCTCATGTGATAGAAGAACAGGTTGTACGACTCTGCACGACCGCCATGGTGCTCGTGCAAGATATAGCGCAGAGCTACCTGGATTGCGTCGGCGAAGAGATCCGCCTCGGCTTGGTCTCTCGTGTCATCGCTGGCGGCGATTCCCTGCGGGGCTGAAACGTTGATCTCAAAGAACCCCATGATCGGTTCGGTTGAGATGTTGACCGCGATTCTCCCCTGTCGCCAGACATTGATGCCTTCGAAATTGGCAGAAGTCAGCGAAGCATAGCCGTCTTCCTGCTCCAAACCCACAATCTGCATGTGCGGATGGACCAGACTGCCGCCCGAAAGTGGGCCCTTGTTCTTGTACATGAGAACGCTGCGATACTGCCGGGAGCCAATCATCCGCTGCCAGCAATCCAGAGCAAACCGCATCACATGGTGGAGTTCATCCGGCTCATAGGTCACCAGGTCGGCATCGTGATCGGCCGACTCGATCAGCACGGTTTGATGAGTGGCCCGCAAGGTCTTGAACTTATTCTCGAGCCAGATGCAGTCACCGTCGCGCTGGATGATGTTGGCGAGCCCCTCCGTTTTGCAAAAGGGACACGCGGTACCGGGGCGACGGTTGTCGTCGGGCTTGCCACTCGCCTGCTGAACATCGAATACCAGCGCCACGGGTTATACCTCCAGCGGCACAATCTTGGTGCCATGGAGCTCGGAGACGCCCAGTGCCGCCGCCACGGTATCGCGGTTGGCCGTGGAAATGCCGCCGCCGGGAAGGATGGTCAAGCGGTCACCCGCATACTCGATCAAGCGGGCCAGGTTTTCGAAGTTGTCCTCGATCGGCGTACCGGCAGCGCCACCATGCGTCAGGATGCGTGTGATGCCGCAGTCGACGAGTATGTCAATCGCGTCGAGCTGGGCCTCGGGCGAGAGCTGGTCAAACGCCATGTGGAAGGTGATGTCGATGGGCTCACGCTTGCATTCCTCGGTCGCGCAGCCCGCGGCCATCACGAGGGCGCCCAACGTAAGCTCGTCGAGCGCCCATCCGCCAGCGCAGGGCTTGCAGCAGCCAAAGACCAAGCCGTCAACGCCGGCGCTTACGGCAAGGCCCAGGTCCATCTCCATCATACGCAGCTCGTCCTGGTCGTAGTGAAAGTCGCCGCCACGCGGGCGAATCATGCACATCACCCGTGCATCGTGCTCGTGGACATAGTTGGTCGTAGCGCTGATAACGCCGGCCGAAGGCGTGGTGCCACCAACGGCAAGGTTGTCGCACAGCTCGATACGCCTTGCACCGGCATCGATAGCCGCCGGCACTCGCTCAAAGTTCTCGGCACAAAACTCGTACAGCATAGATAGACCCCCAAAGACAGCAGATGTTTTCCGACGGGCATTGTCACACATCCCCATGAAGTTGCGGTGGAATAGGGACTCTTTCGGCCTCTGGAGCCCGTATTCAGTCCCTATTTCACCGCAACTTAAAAAGGAGCGCTGACCGGGATAGTCAGCGCCCCTTTGTTGAATGGATTAACCACCAAGATATGCCTTGCGGACGTTGTCGTCATGCAGGAGCTCCTGTCCGGTGCCGGTCATGGTGATCTTGCCGGTCTCGAGCACGTAGCCGCGCGTAGCAATCGAAAGCGCCATCTGCGCGTTCTGCTCGACCAGGAGCACCGTAGTACCGGCCTTGTGCAGGTCCTCGACGATCTGGAAGATCTGCTCAATCAGAATCGGCGCCAGGCCCATGGAAGGCTCGTCGAGCATGAGCAGCTTGGGGTTGCTCATAAGGGCACGACCCATAACGAGCATCTGCTGCTCGCCGCCCGAAAGGGTGCCAGCGACCTGGCGACGGCGCTCCTTCAGGCGCGGGAACTGCTCGTAGACGCGCTCGAGGCCTGGAGCCACCGTAGACTTGGGCTGTGTATAGGCGCCCATCTCCAGGTTCTCCTCGACCGTCATTTGCAAAAAGGCGCGACGGCCCTCGGGCACCTGGGCCAGGCCCTTGCCCACCAGCTTGTCGGCGGGCGTATGGGTAATGTCCTCGCCCATAAACTTGATGGAGCCGGTCTTGGAACGCAGCAGGCCCGAGACGGTTTTAAGCGTCGTGGACTTACCGGCACCGTTGGCACCGATCAAGGCCACGATTTCGCCCTCGTTGACGTTAAAGGAGATGTCCTTGATGGCGTGGATGGCGCCGTACCAGACGTTGATGTTGTAGACGGAAAGCATCGGCTCTGCCATTTAGTTCTCCCCCTTATCCTGCTTGCCCAGATACGCCTCGATAACGGCGTCGTTGTTCTGGATCTCCTCGGCCGTGCCCTTGGCGATGACCTTACCAAAGTTGAGCACGCAGATGCCCTCGCAGATGTTCATAACGAGCGACATATCGTGCTCGATAAGCATGATGGCGATGCCAAAGGTGTCGCGAATCTTAACGATGTTCTCCATGAGCTCCGCGGTCTCGGACGGGTTCATGCCGGCGGCAGGCTCGTCGAGCAGCAGTAGCTTAGGGTTGGTGGCAAGCGCGCGAACGATCTCCAGACGACGCTGAGCGCCGTAAGGCAGCGAGCCGGCCTGCTCATTTGCCAGGTGCTCCATATCAAAGATGGACAGCAGCTCCATGGCGCGCTCGTGGGCGGCCTTCTCGTGCTTCCAATACGTCGGCAGGCGCAGCACGCCCTCAAAGCCGGAGTAGCGCTCCTGGTTGTGCAGGCCGACCTTAACGTTATCCTCCACCGTCATGGTGTTGAACAGGCGGATGTTCTGGAACGTACGAGCGATGCCCATGCGGTTGACCTGGTAGACCGACTTGCCCGAGGTGTCCTCGCCGTCGAGCAGGATGGTGCCGTGTGTGGGCTGGTACACCTTGGTGAGCAGGTTGAAGACCGTGGTCTTGCCGGCACCGTTGGGGCCGATGAGACCGGCGATCTCGGTCTTGCCGATGGTCAGGCTAAAGTCGTCGACTGCCTTAAGGCCACCGAACTCAATGCCCAGGTGGATGCACTCGAGTGCAGGGCGCTCGCCCAGGTCGCGGTCGGGAACGATGGCGCCAGAAGGATACGGGACCATCTTGCCCTTCTTGAACTCAAATTTACTGGGCATCGGCTGCCACCTCCTTCTTGGAAGCAAAGCGATCCTTGACGCGACCGAAGAACGCCTTGAGCTGCGGGTTGTTGGTAAAGATCATGACCAGGATCAGCACGATGGCGTAGATGAGCATGCGGTAGTCCGAGAACTGACGGAGCAGCTCGGGAAGCACCGTGAGCAACGCTGCCGCGATGACGGAACCGCGCATGTTGCCCAGGCCGCCCAGGACCACGAACACCAGGATGAGGATCGACGTGTTGAAGTCGAACTTGGTGGCGGAGAGCTGCGAGAAGTTACCGCCGAAGAGGGCTCCGGCAGCACCGGCGAGGGCAGCAGAAACCACGAAGGCGATCATGCGGTACTCGGTGACGGAAATGCCTACGGACTCGGCTGCAATCTTGTTATCGCGCACGGCCATAATGGCACGGCCGGTACGGCTGCGAACCAGGTTGAGCACGATCACGAGTGCGACCATGACCAGGATGGCACCGGCGAGGAAGGTCGAGTACGTCGACACACCCGAGGCACCCTGGGCGCCCTTGATGATGGCGGTGCCGTCCTCGAGCAGGTGCAGGTCGTCGATCGTAGAGTTGCCCGTGATGTTAAAGATCACGTGCAGGCCGCGGGAGTCGACGCCCACAATGAGGCAGGTGACGATCTCTTTGATGATCTCGCCAAAAGCCAGGGTCACGATGGCCAGATAGTCGCCGCTCAGGCGCAGGACCGGGATACCAATCAAGAAGCCCAGGATGGCGGCAGCGATAGCGCCGACCACGATGCTGATGACAAGACGTATTGGATCGGAGGGAACGGCGCTCTCCAGCGCGACAGCGGTAACGATGCCCGTATAGGCGCCGACGCTCATAAAGCCCGCGTGGCCCAGCGACAAGTCGCCCGCGATGCCGACGACGAGGTTAAGGGAGATGGCCATGACGATATAGGCCGTGATGGGAACCAGCTGACCGGCGATCATACGCGGAATCATATGGTTAGACTGCATAAAGAACACGATGGCGAATGCCACGATGCACATGGCGTACGTGACAAAGTCGTGACGCGTCTGCTTGTCTTTAAGAAACTTCATAGCGCTCACCTACACCTTCTCGGGGACGTACTTGCCCAAGAGGCCGGCAGGCTTGACGAGCAGGACGATGATCAAAACACCAAAGACGATGGAGTTGGCAAGACTCGTGGAAATGTAAGCCTGCGCCATCGCCTCGATGATGCCGATGAGAATGCCACCGACAAAGGCGCCGGGGATGGAGCCGATGCCACCGAAGACGGCGGCGTCGAAGGCCTTTATGCCAGGCATGGCACCCGTGGTGGGCTGCAACACCGGCGAGTAGGAGCACAGGAGCACACCGGCGATGGCGGCAAGGGCAGAGCCGATGGCGAACGTCATCGAGATGGTGCGGTTGACGTTGATGCCCATGAGCTGAGCGGCGGCCTTGTCCTCGGACACGGCGCGCATGGCTTTGCCCATCTTGGTCTTACCTGTAAAGAACATCAGGCCGGCCATGATAACCAGGCAGGCGACGATGGTGACGAGCGAGACGGCGCTTACGTTGAACTTGGCCAAGAACTCCGGCACCTGGAAGGTGACGAGCGAAGTGAAGTTCTTGGGCGTGGCGCCCCACAGAAGCTGCGCGGCGTTCTGCAGGAAGTAAGACACGCCGATGGCCGTGATCAGAACGGCCAGAGGACCTGCTTGGCGCAGCGGCTTATAGGCCAGACCCTCGATGAGAACACCGAGAACCGTGCAGACCACACAAGAGAGAACTACAGATGCCCAGCCCGGGAGGCCGAGATACGACGTGGCACAGAACGAGACATAGGCACCGACCATGATGACGTCGCCGTGAGCGAAGTTGAGCATCTTGGCGATACCGTAGACCATGGTGTAGCCCAACGCGATGATGGCGTAGACGCTGCCCATGGACAGGCCGTTGACCAGGTATTGG
>DBEYTJ010000170.1:0-2704 GCA_048181065.1 Collinsella sp. | reverse complement strand
AGGCTCTTCTTCATGGCCTTGGTGTGGCTCGCATCGGTGCCGAGCTTCAGGCCCTTCTTAACGTTGTGACGCATGGTCTAGTTTCTCCTCAAATATGCGAAGCATTAAGCCTTCAGGCTCAGGCCCATGGACTCAAGCTTGTCCTTCACTTCCTCGATCGACTTAACACCGAAGTTACGGATGTTCAGAAGATCGTTCTCCGAGAACTCAACGAGCTGACGGACCGAGTGAATGCTGGCGCGCTTAAGGCAGTTGTAGGAACGGACGGAAAGGTCCAGATCCTCGATCTGCTTGTCCAGCTCGGCGTTGTCGTTGGTGACCTCGGGAGCGAAGATCGAAGCCTCCTCCTCGACCTCGGGGGTCTCGGCAAGGTTCATAAAGGCAGCCATATGCTGGTTGATGATATTGGCAGCCTGGACCACGGCGTCGCGCGGAGCGATGGAGCCGTTGGTCTCGATCTCGAGGACAAGGCGGTCGTAGTCGGTGTGCTGACCGACACGGCAAGCCTCAACGAGCTTGGCGCAACGGGACACCGGCGAGTACAGCGAGTCGACGTGGATCACACCGATGGGATCGTTGTCGCGCTTGTTAGCCTCGCCAGAGACATAGCCGCGGCCATAGCCGATGCGCATGCTCATGGTGAGATGGCCACCCTCGGTGAGCGTAGCGATGTGCTGCTCGGGGTTGACCAGCTCAAACTCGGACGGAATAAAGAAGTCCGCACCGGTGACCTCGCAGGGGCCGTCAACCGAAATGGTGGCGGTCGCCTCGTCGGTCGTGCCGAGAGCCCTGAAGACAAGACCCTTGACATTCAGGACGATGTCGGTGACATCCTCGACCATGTTAGGGATGGTCATGAACTCGTGCTGCGCGCCATCGATCTGAATAGCCTCGACGGCGGCACCCTCGAGCGAGGACAGAAGAACGCGACGAAGGGAGTTACCCAGCGTATCGCCGTAGCCACGCTCGAGCGGCTCAACGGAGACACGAGCAGACGTCTCGTTAATCTCTTCGACCTGAACCTGAGGCCTAATGAATTCTGACATGTATTACCTCCAGCCTCAGCAGCCCGGATGGACTACTTAGAGTAGAGCTCGACGATGAGCTGCTCGTTGATATCACCGCTGATCTGCTCACGCGTCGGCAGAGCGAGCACGTTACCAGACAGCTTCTCGATATCGACCTCGAGCCAGCCGGGGACCTCGAAACGCTCGGAGGAAATCAGAGCCTCCTTGATGGGGAGGAGGTCACGGAACTTCTCGCCGACAGCGACGACGTCGCCGGCCTTGACGCGGTAGGACGGGATGTCCACGCGCTTGCCGTTCACGGTGAAGTGACCGTGACGGACGGACTGACGAGCCTCTTTGCGGGTGCGGGCGAAGCCAAGACGGAAGACGACGTTGTCGAGGCGAGACTCAAGGATGATCATGAGGTTCTCACCGGTGACGCCGTTCATCTTACGGGCCTTGTTGAAGTAGCCGTGGAACTGCTTCTCCAGAACGCCATAGATGAACTTGACCTTCTGCTTCTCGCGCAGCTGCATGCCGTACTCAGATTCCTTGCGACGGCGCTTGGGCTGACGGATAGATTCCTTCTTGCTGCTATAACCGAGCTCAGCGGGATCGATCCCGAGCTGACGGCAGCGCTTAAGAACAGGAGTCCTGTCGATTGCCATATTGATACGATCCTTTCAGTTACACGCGGCGACGCTTCTTGGGGCGGCAGCCGTTGTGCGGGATGGGGGTCTTGTCCTGGATGCTCGAGACCTCGAGGCCAGCAGCCTGGAGGGAGCGGATGGCGGTCTCACGACCGGAGCCGGGGCCCTTGACGAAGACGGAAACCTTCTTCATACCGTGCTCCATGGCCTGCTTGGCAGCAGCCTCGGCAGCCATCTGGGCAGCGAACGGCGTGGACTTACGGGAGCCCTTGAAGCCCACCTGGCCAGCCGACTTCCAGGAAATGACGTTGCCCTGGGGATCGGTGATCGAAACGATCGTGTTGTTGAACGTAGAACGAATGTGAGCCTGGCCCACGGAAATGTTCTTACGGTCCGCGCGCTTCAGACGGGCAGCGCGAACGTTCTTCTTAGCAGTAGCCATCTATCTAGCGCTCCTTATTTCTTCTTCTTAGCACCGATCTGACGCTTCGGGCCCTTGCGGGTACGAGCGTTAGTGTGGGTGCGCTGGCCGCGGACCGGGAGGCCCTTACGGTGACGAAGGCCGCGGTTGCAGCCGATGTCCATAAGGCGCTTGACGTTCTGGTTGCGCTCACGGCGGAGGTCGCCCTCAACCATGATCTGGTTCTTGTCGATATAATCGCGGATGGCGTTAACCTCATCCTCGGTGAGGTCCTTAACGCGCGTATCCACGTTAACGTTGCACTCGACGCAAATCTTCGTCGCAGTGGTGCGGCCGATGCCGTAAATGTAGGTCAGACCGATCTCAACGCGCTTCTCACGCGGGAGGTCGACACCATTAATACGGGCCAACGTAGTCTCCTCTCTTAACCCTGACGCTGCTTATGACGGGGGTTCTCGCAAATGACGAGGACCTTGCCATGGCGCCTAATGATTTTGCACTTATCGCACATCTTCTTGACCGAAGGACGTACCTTCATCGTTCTTCCTTTCGGTAGCGCTCAAACTACTTCCCTACTATCTACTCGCCCAGCCGCAGGCGTTTAAAACTATGGCTGGTCTTCACAC
>DBEYTJ010000169.1:0-1155 GCA_048181065.1 Collinsella sp. | reverse complement strand
CTCCTTGTCGGCAATCTCGGTAACAAGCTCTGCCTTACGCGCTTCGGCATCGTTTAGCAAAGCGGCGGCTTCTTCCCTAGCCGCCGCGACGATTCGCGCCGCTTCGTCCTCGGCAGGTTGCACGACCGCCCTATCGACCGCCCCGCGTACCTTGTCGATGTCCACGGACTTGTCCGTGTAAACGCGCTGCGCCCGCGTCTCCTCGTCAAGCTCGATTGCAGGGCGGTAGCCCATGCGCTTCTCGAGGTAGTCCCCAAGCTCCTTGTGCATCGATTGATAGAACGAGCGGGGGCACATCTGCTTGTAGTTGAAGCGACCATCGAGGATGGGCGTGAACGGAACGTGCATATGGTCGCGGGCGGGCGTGCCGTCCTTCAGCACCTCGTCCTTGTGAACGTATCCGCCCATCATGTTGTCGATACCGAACTTCTTTGACAGGTACCAGTACGTCAGGCGAAAGAACCTGTCCTCATCGCCCTTGCGCACATTGTCGGGAAGCGTCACAACAACGTCAGCCATAACGACCGCATCCTTGCGCGTGGCGCGCTTCCCAGCCGCCTTCTGGGCTTCGTTCACGCGCTCGATGCGGCTCTCCACCGTGCCCCAGTTCGGCTCGCCATCGCGCGGCTCCACGCGCCCCACAACGAGCTTGCCGTCCTTGTTGGTGTAGTGACCGACAACCAAGTCGTTCTTGATGCGCTCGGGGTCGATGTTGTCGCGCTCCAGGCTGCTGCGGTCGCGCCTATAGTGGGCGAGCATGTGACCGACCGATGGAGCCTTGTACTTCGCTATGTGTGCCATGTCAGAACCGCCTTGCGTCAGATTTTAGCCGACTAAAGTCTAGCACGTTAGACCTTAGCTACGCTAAGGACGTGCCCTGCGGGGCTTCTCCGCAATCCTCCCAGCGGTCGAGATTGCTGCGCGTCATCGGTGGCGGCACCTCTTCCTTGCCCGCTCGGCTGCGCCGAGATGGAGGGACTTCGCCCCTCCAAACCACCCCACGAATCACTGTCGGTATCGGTATCGGATATCGGATTCCCATGGGCGAGGTCGTAGTACCTCGCCCCCCCCCTGTGGTCATTTGTCATTTGTCATTTGTCACATTATTTTTCGGACGTAGTTAGCGAAAAATAATGAGCCGCCCGATTCTGCAGG
>DBEYTJ010000168.1:0-3008 GCA_048181065.1 Collinsella sp. | reverse complement strand
CAGCTTAAGGCGATTATCGCGGAGCTGCTCGTCCTTGTCCATGACCATGACCTCGTCGAAGAAACGGTCGATGGGCGCGCGCAGGGCGGCGAGGGCAGCAAATGCGGCCGGATAATCCTCGGTAGCAAGGGCGGCATCGACAGCGGTCTGAGCAGCCTCGGAGGCGTCGGCGAGCGCAAGCTCGACCTCGCCCATCAGTCTGCGGTCGTACTCCACGCCCAGCTCGGGCTTGGAGATATGCGCGGCGCGAGCATAGGCGGTCGCAAGGTTGTCGAACGTCTCGGTGTCGTTCTTGCGGGCCTCGTCGAGGGCGGCGCAGCGGGCGAAGAAGACGGACGGAGCGATGATGTGCACCGCGGAGACGGCGGCAACGGTATCGGCCGGGATCTTTTCGTCGCGGGCCATGCTCACCAGGCGGCCATGGAAGAAGTCACGAACCTGCTGGGCGACCTCGGCGGCGTCGAACTCAATGCCCTGCTCACTGTAGAGCTCGAGAGCAAAGTCGATGAGCGACGTGGGGTCGATCGGCAGGCGGTCGCGCAGGATGTTGATGATGCCGATAGCGGCACGACGCAGCGCATAGGGGTCGGAGGAGCCGGTCGGGGGCTCGCCGATGGCAAAGATACCGGCAATGGTATCGAGCTTGTCGGCACAGGCCACGATGCAGCCAGCGGTGCCCTCGGGCAGCTCGTCACCGGCAAAGCGGGGACGATAGTGATCGCGAATGGCGTGGGCGACCTCGTCGTTCTCCCCCATCGCGGTCGCGTAATAACCGCCCATCACGCCCTGCTGGCTCGTGAACTCGACGACGGCGTTGGACACCAGGTCGGCCTTGCACAGGTGCGCGGCACGGCCGGCGTCAGCTGCCAGATGAGCACCCAGGTGTGCCTCACGGGCAATAGCGAGCGCGAGCTGCTCGATGCGCTCGGACTTGGCGAGCACGCTACCGAGCTTCTCCTGGAAGGCAACCTTGGCCAGGCGCTCACGGAACTCGTCGAGGGAGATCTTCAGGTCCTCCTCGTAGAAGAACTTTGCGTCGTCCAGACGGGCGCGCACGACGCGCTCGTTACCGTCGATCACGCGCTCGGCATTCTCGGGCTTGCTGTTGGAAACGACCACGAACTCACGCGTGAGCTTGCCCTCGCCGTCATAGATCGGGAAGTAGCGCTGGTTGGTGAGCATGGACTCGCAGATGATCTCGTGCGGGACCTTGAGGAACTCCTCATCGAAGGTACCGACGAGCACCGTCGGCCACTCGCAGAGGTTAATGACCTCCTCAAAGACCTTCTTGGGCGTATCGACATGGCAGCCGGGACGGGCAGCCTCGACCTCGGCGATACCGGCAAGGATGACCTCACGACGACGCTCGGCAGAAAGCACACCGGCGTCCTCGAGCACCTGCTCGTAAACAGCGGGGCTGGCAACCACATAGTCGCCAGGGCCAAGTACGCGATGACCGCGCGTGGTGTTGCCGCTCGTCACGTCGGCAAACGACACGGGCACAACATCCTCGCCCAAAAGGCAGCAGATCCAGCGGACCGGACGAACAAAGGTCGCATGCTCGTGACCCCAGCGCTGGCTGCGGTAGTTGGGCCACTGCAGGCCGGCGATGGTCTTCTCGCACAGAGCGGTCAGAATCGGCGTAGCCGGTGCGGAAGGAATGTTCTTCTCGGCGAACACATACTCGCGACCGTCAGTGTCCTCGCGACGGACCAGGTCCTCGGCAGCCACACCGCACTTGCGGGCAAAGCCCTGGGCGGCCTTGGTGGCGTTACCGTCAGCGTCGAAGGCAATGTTGGCCGCGGGGCCACGCTTGACCTCGTGAACCTCATCGGTCGCGGTGGCGACGTTGGCAACGAGTGCAGCCAGACGACGCGGGCTCGAGATCACGCGGACCTCGCCGTGGGCCAGACCGGCCTCATCGAGACCCTTGGCGATCATGGTGCCAAGCTGCTTGACGGCATTGTTCAGCGGCGCGGAGGGCATTTCCTCCGTACCGATCTCAAACAGGAAATCCTTAGCGTCTGCCATGGCTTACGCCACCTCGCCTTCCTGATCGGCATTCTCGTTGACTCCGGCGACCTCGGCCATATAGGCCTCGCAGCACGCCTTGGCGACGGCGCGGACGCGCAGGATGTAGTTGGCACGCTCGACTGCGGACAGGGCGCCGCGGGCATCGAGCAGATTGAAAGCGTGGCTGCACTTCATGACACAGTCGTACGCCGGCAGCGGCAGCTTGCGCTCCAGGCAGGAGTGGCACTCGGCCTCGTAGTCGTCAAACTTCTGACGCATCATCTCGACGTTGGCGACCTCAAAGTTATAGGCACTGAACTCGCGCTCGTTCTCGAGGAACACGTCGCCATAGGTCATGGGCGTTCCGTCGGGCAGATAGCTCCACACCAGGTCGTAAACGGAGTTGACGCCCTGGGCATACATGGCGATACGCTCCAGGCCGTAGGTGATCTCGACGGGCACGGGGTCGACCTCGATGCCGCCCACCTGCTGGAAGTACGTAAACTGCGTGACCTCCATGCCGTTGAGCCAGACCTCCCAGCCAAGGCCCCAGGCGCCAAGGGTCGGGCTCTCCCAGTCGTCCTCGACAAAGCGGACGTCATGGTCGTTGGGGTCCAGGCCGATAGCGGCAAGAGACCCCAGGTAAAGCTCCTGGGCGTTTACCGGCGAGGGCTTGATGAGCACCTGGAACTGATAGTAGTGCTGCATGCGGTTGGGGTTCTCGCCGTAGCGGCCGTCGGCGGGACGGCGGCAGGGCTGCGCATAGCAGGTGCGCCACTCGGCGGGACCGAGCGAGCGCAGCGTGGTCGCGGTATGGAAGGTACCGGCACCGACCTCGGAGTCATAGGGCTGCATAATGACGCAGCCCTGCTCGCCCCAGTACTGCTGGAGGCGCAGGATGATGTCTTGGAAGGAAAGCGATGAAGCGTTCATGCCTCTAATATCCCCTCGTCGAAACGATTACACGGTTAGGTACTGTACTATAGCGGTTTTTA
>DBEYTJ010000167.1:0-6005 GCA_048181065.1 Collinsella sp. | reverse complement strand
AGGTCATGATGTCGGCAGCGCCGAGCGAACCGCCCGGATGGCCGGACTTGGCAGCGTGCACGCCGGTGACGATGCCCTTCCTTACCTCGTTGGCAACCTTTTTGAGCTCTTCGTCGCTCATTGTGCCTTCCTTTCATCCTCTTTAGACAAGATGCGCACGGCACAGAAGGTCGTCCCAACCCAGCCGCGATGCACGTACGTCATTCATTATGCTGGAAACTGGAAGCTTTACCAGAGTATTTATCATTATTTGAGCAATTGAGCAGGCAGAACCGCTGATGAAACGGTTTATCAATGTGAACGTCTTTTGGACGGAACGCAGTCGGCCCTACGCGTTAATGTCCTTGAATCCCTCGCCGAAGGTTTCCGTAACGTCGGCCACGGTCACGATGGCGCGCGGGTCGCGCTCGCGCACGATCGTCTTGAGCGTGTTGAGCTCGCGACGGCTCACAATGACCATGATCACCGGCTTCTCGGCACCCGAGTACATGCCGGTCGCCCTCAGCTTGGTGCAGCCGCGGCCCAGGCCATACATGATGTCGGCCGCGATATCGGGAAACTTGTCCGAGATGATGAGCACCATACGGCGCCTGTTGCCGCCGTCGACCACGGCATCGATCACGTAGCCGCTAATGACCATCGAAAGGCCCGCATACAGCGCGTTTTCGACCGAAAAGACCGGGGCCGACAGCGCGCACACGGCAACATCGATCGCCATGACGGTCGAGCCAACCGGCAGCGATGTGTCGCGCGAGATAATCTGACCGATGGTGTCGGAGCCACCAGTGTTAGCACCGGCGCGCAACACCATGCCATATCCGACGCCTGTGATGATGCCGCCCCACATAGCAGGCAGCATCAGATCGGCATGCGCCAGCGGCGCGACAAACGGAGCGAACAGGTCGGTGAAAAAGCCCAGCAGCACAAAGCCCGTCGCCGTCTGCACCACGTAGAACATGCCGCCCGCACGCATAACCACCAGCAACAGCAAGGCATTCATCACAATTGTCTGGATACCGACGGGCAGCGATATGCCATGCGAGGCGCCAACTGCCTGAATAATGGTGGCGAGGCCCGTAACGCCGCCGGCGGCAAGGCCGTTGGGAATCAAAAACAGGTCCGTCGCGATAGCTGCCAGGGCACAGCCAAACATGATCTTGGGCAAGTCATGAAAGAAGTTCATAGAAAGAATGCGCTTGATGTCCAGACGATATGCCATGCTGCCTCCCTCAAAAAAGCGCACCCAAACGAGTGCGCCTTGAACTTCTTGCTGTATTCGATTCTACCGATTCACCGAGCAAATACCACCCCTGCGAAGTGTCTGCATCGAACCGGAGCCAGCCACGTGCCTAGGCGTCCGAGCCTTCCGCATCGGCGTTGCCGGTGGCCCAGCGATGGTAGCCGATCACAAATGGATCCAGATCGCCATCGTCGAGAACAGCCTCGACGTTGCTGGTCTCCACACCCGAGCGCAGGTCCTTGACCATCTGATACGGGTAGAGCACGTAGCTGCGAATCTGATTGCCAAACCCGATCGTGGTCTTGGGTCCACGAATCTCGTCGAGTGCCTCGGCGCGCTTCTCGAGCTCGATCTCGTACAGGCGGGCCTTGAGAATCTGCATGCACGCGGCCTTGTTTTGAATCTGGCTACGCTCGTTTTGGCACGTGACGACGATGCCGCTGGGAAAATGCGTCACGCGTACGGCGGAGTCGGTGGTATTGACGCCCTGGCCGCCCGGGCCGCCCGCGTGATACACGTCCACGCGGATATCGTCGGGACTGATCTCGATGTCGATATCGTCAGGTAGCACGGGGATGACCTCGACGCCGGCAAACGTGGTCTGGCGGCGCTTCTTGTCGTCGGTGGGGCTAATGCGCACCAGACGGTGGACGCCGGCCTCGGCGCGCAGCATGCCAAACGCGTCCTTGCCCTCGACGGTAAAGGTCGCACGGTCGATGCCGATGACCTCGGCCGCGGGGCAGTCGTTAATGGTGACCTTCCAGCCGCGACGCTGGCAGTACTTCATGTACATCTTAAAGAGCATGAAGGTCCAGTCCTGCGCCTCCAGGCCACCCTGTCCGGGCTTGATGGTCACAATCGCGTCGCCGTGATCGAACTCACCGGTAAACCAGCTCGAAAGCTCGAGCTCATCGATAGCGCGGGCTAGGCGTTCTGCCGTAGCGGCAGCCTCCTCGCACAATGCGGTGGCATCGGGGTCGTCGCCCATCTCCTCGGCAAGCTCCAGCGCCGCGCGGGCGTCAGATAGCTCGCCGCGCGCGGTCTCCACGGCAGCGATATCTTCCTTGGCGCGAGCGATCTCCTCCATGGTGGCGCGAGCGGCGTCGGCGTCATCCCAAAAGCCGGGGGCCACGCTTTTTGCCTCGAGCTCGGTCACGCGTGTGCGTTTCTCGTCCAAATGAAGATACGACTCGACCTCGCCGAGCCGGTCTGCAAACGCTTCCAGCTCGGCGGGCGTTACCTCTAAAGCCTCGGCCATTAACGATTCCTGCCGTGGCAGTACTTGAACTTCTTGCCGCTGCCGCAGGGGCAAAGGTCATTGCGGCCAACGTTGACATAAGGGTCGTCGCTCTCGTCCTTGCGGTAGGTGGTCACCTTGCCGCCGTTGTTGACAGCAGCCGGGCCTCCTTGGACGGCCGTACGAGCCTGCACCTGCGCCTGCTTGCGCAGCACCGAGCTGCCGTTGTCGCCATCGACATCGGCGGGGCCGGAGAAGTGCGCACCCTTGAGCGCGGGGTCTTCCTTGTGCTCCACGGCCTGCGGGGCGGCCTTGATCTCGATGCGCAGGACGGTGCGCAGGTAATCCTCGTACATGGTGTCGACGAGCATCTGGAAGGCACTGTAAGCCTCAGTCTTGTACTCGACCAGCGGATCGCGCTGACCAAAGCCGCGCAGTCCGATACCGGTCTTGAGGTAGTCCATCTCCTGCAGGTAGTTCATCCAGCGGGTATCGATGACGCGCAGCATGACCTGGGTGTTGAGCTCGCGCATGAGGTCCTCACCCAGGCGCTCGGCCTTCATGTTGTAGCACTTCTCAACGTAGGCCAGGACATCGGCAGCCAGGGCCTCAAAGTCCTCGTCGGGGAACTTGGGCGTATCGATATGGCCGGTCAGCTCCACGACCCACTTGCGCAGGCCCTCCAGGTCGCGCTCGCCATCGTGGCTGTCCTTGGCGCAGAACTCCTGCACGCAGCGGTACACGGTGTCGTGCATGACCTCGGTGATGTGGTCGGTCAGATCCTTGCCGTCCAGAATCTTGTTGCGCTCGGCGTAGATGACCTGGCGCTGCTTGTTCATGACGTCATCGTACTCGAGGACGCTCTTGCGCATGGAGAAGTTGATGCTCTCGACCTTGTGCTGGGCATTCTCGACGGCCTTGGAGATGATCTTGTGCTGGATGGGCATGTCGTCGCCCATGTCGGCGGTGACCATCATCTTGGAGACGCGGTCCATCTTGTCGCCGCCGAACAGGCGCATGAGGTCGTCCTCGAGCGACAGGTAAAACTGAGTCTCGCCCGGATCGCCCTGACGACCGGAGCGGCCGCGCAGCTGGTTGTCGATACGACGGGACTCATGGCGCTCGGTGCCGATGACGGTCAGGCCGCCGGCGGCAAGCACGCGCTCGCGCTCGGCCCTGCAGGTCTCCTTGGCCTCGGCACTAAACTGCTCGAGCTGCTCGGGCGTCACGTCCTCCATGGTCAGGCCCTCGTGCTCAAGGCGCTCGCGCACCAGCTCGTCGGGGTTGCCGCCCAGCAGGATGTCGGTACCACGACCGGCCATGTTAGTAGCGATGGTCACGGCGCCATAGCGTCCGGCCTGGGCAACGATATGGGCCTCGCGCTCGTGATGCTTAGCGTTGAGGACCTCGTGCGCGATGCCGCGCTTGGTAAGGGCGGCCGACAGCTTCTCGGAGCTTTCGATGGAGACGGTGCCCACCAGGACCGGCTGGCCCTTGGCGTGACGTCGCTCGACATCGTCGGCAACGGCGTTGTACTTGGCCTGGATGGTGCGGTACACCAGGTCCTCGTGGTCAACACGCTGGACGGGCTTGTTGGAGGGGATGACCTCGACGGGCAGCTTGTAGATCTCGCGGAACTCGGCATCCTCGGTGAGTGCCGTACCGGTCATGCCGGAGAGCTTGTCATACAGACGGAAGTAGTTCTGCAAGGTGATGGTGGCCAGCGTCTGGTTCTCCTCGCGCACGAGCACGCCCTCTTTGGCCTCGATGGCCTGGTGCAAGCCCTCAGAGTAGCGGCGGCCTTCCATGATGCGGCCAGTGAACTCGTCGACGATCTTGACCTCGCCGTTAGTGACCACGTACTGCTTGTCGCGATGGAACATGTACTGGGCCTTCAGCGCCTGCTGCAGGTGGTTGACCAGCTGGCCCGAAAGGTCGGCATAGATGTCCTCGATACCCAGGCGGCGCTCGATCTTCTTAAGGCCGCGCTCGGTGGCGGCAATGGTGTGCTTGGCCTCGTCCATGACGTAGTCGCCCGTGGGCTCTACGTCCTCGGTGGCGGTGAGCATGTCGTGCGACACGTCCTCACCGCGCTCCAAGCCGCGCACGGCACGCGCGAAGTCCTTGTAGGTGCTGGCGGACTTGGTGCCGGCACCCGAGATGATGAGCGGCGTTCTGGCCTCATCAATCAGGATGGAGTCGACCTCGTCGACGATGGCGTAATGGTGGCCGCGCTGCACGCGCTGCTCGGGGCGGGTGACCATGTTGTCACGCAGGTAGTCGAAACCGAACTCGGAGTTGGTACCGTAGGTGACGTCTGCCTGGTAGGCCGGACGCTTGAGCTCGAGCGGCATGTTGTTCTGGAGCAGACCGACGGTCATACCCAGGTACTTGTAGATGCGGCCCATCCACTCGGAGTCTCGCTTTGCCAGGTAATCGTTGACGGTAACGACATGCACGCCCTTGCTGGCGATAGCGTTGAGGTACCCGGCCAAGGTGGAGACAAGGGTCTTGCCTTCGCCGGTCTTCATCTCGGCGATATGGCCCTCGTGAAGCGCCATGGCGCCGATGAGCTGCACATCGAAGTGGCGCATGCCCATGGTGCGCTTGGAAGCCTCGCGCACGGTGGCAAAGGCCTCGGGGAGCATATCGTCGAGCGACTCGCCGTTGGCGTAGCGCTCACGGAACTTATCGGTCTGACCGCGGAGCTCTTCCTCGGTCATCTTCTCAAACTGGGGCTCAAGACCGTTGATCTTGTCGACGATCTTGTAGTAGCGCTTCAGGTCCTTATCGGACCCAAAGGACAGCAGCTTTGACATGAATCCCATGTGGTTTTCCTTTTTGGCCATCGCCCGCGGCATGAAACCTTGGACGAGTTAAACACAGATATTTGTACTTTAGCCAAACAAGGCGCCGCCTATGCGGTCGACACGCTCGACCACGTAATAACTACGACAGCCTGCCAAAAAGGGACTGGTTTATTTTGGCAGCTTTTATCTGGGAAAACGCTGCCTCTCTGCCATTTGGTGCAAATCAACCTGTCCCATTCGCACCAACCTGGTGCCATGGAGACAGGTTCGTTTGCACCAATAAAGGAAAAGGGCCGCGCACCCAAACGGATGCGCGGCCCTTATGCCATGAATGCGAGTGTTTCCGCGGCGAGCTATTTACTCAGCAGCCTCGGCGGTCTCGGCCTCGGCAGCGGCCTCCTCGACGGGAGCCTCTGCGGGAGCCTCGGCGGCCTGCTTGGCAGCCTCCTCGGCAAACTTAGCGGCACGCTTGGCCTTCTCGGCAGCCTTAGCCTCAGCGGCGGCCTTGCGAGCGGCCTCGGCCTCAGCAGCCTTGGCGGCCTTGGCAGCCTTGGCCTCCTCAGCCTTCTTGAGCTGGGCGGCAGCGGCGCCACCGAACTTGTCGGCGAAGCGCTGGACGCGTCCACCGGTGTCGACGAACTTCTGCTGGCCGGTGTAGAACGGGTGGCACTCGTTGCAAAGCTCGACCTTCATCTCGGACACGGTAGCGTGCGTCTTG
>DBEYTJ010000166.1:0-1143 GCA_048181065.1 Collinsella sp. | reverse complement strand
CTCCTTGTCGGCAATCTCGGTAACAAGCTCTGCCTTACGCGCTTCGGCATCGTTTAGCAAAGCGGCGGCTTCTTCCCTAGCCGCCGCGACGATTCGCGCCGCTTCGTCCTCGGCAGGTTGCACGACCGCCCTATCGACCGCGCCGCGCACCTTGTCGATGTCCACTGACTTGTCCGTGTACACGCGCTGCGCCCGCGTCTCCTCGTCAAGCTCGATTGCGGGGCGGTAGCCCATGCGCCCCTCTAGGTAATCCCCAAGCTCCTTGTGCATGCTCTGGTAGAAGCTGCGGGGGCACATCTTCTTGTAGTTGAAGCGCCCATCGAGGATGGGCGTGAACGGCACGTGCATGTGGTCGCGGGCGGGCGTGCCGTCCTTCAGCACCTCGTCCTTGTGGACGTACCCGCCCATCATGTTCTCGATGCCGAACTTCTTCGACAGGTACCAGTACGTCAGGCGGAAGAACCTGTCCTCATCGCCCTTGCGCACATTGTCGGGAAGCGTCACAACAACGTCAGCCATAACGACCGCATCCTTGCGCGTGGCGCGCTTCCCTGCGGCCTTCTGGGCTTTGTTCACGCGCTCGATGCGACTCTCCACCGTGCCCCAGTTCGGCTCGCCCTCGCGCGGCTCCACGCGCCCCACAACGAGCTTGCCGTCCTTGTTCGTGTAGTGGCCGACCACCAAGTCGTTCTTGATGCGATCGGGGTCGATATTGTCGCGCTCCAGGCTGCTGCGGTCGCGGCGGTAGTGGGCGAGCATGTGCCCGACCGATGGAGCCTTGTATTTCGCGATGTGAGCCATGGAAACCTCCGAGCCGTACAGACTTAATCGACTAAAGTCTAGCACGTTAGACCTTAGCTGCGCTAAGGACGTGCCCTGCGGGGCTTCTCCGCAATCCTCCCAGCGGTCGAGATTGCTGCGCGTCATCGGCGGCGGCACCTCTTCCTTGCCCGCTCGGCTCCGCCGAGATGGAGGGGTGAAACCCCTCCAAACCACCCCGACGTATCGGTATCGGATATCGGATTCCCATGGGCGAGGTCGTAGTACCTCGCCCCCCCCCTGTGGTCATTTGTCATTTGTCATTTGTCACATTATTTTTCGGACGTAGTTAGCGAAAAATAATGAGCCGCCCGATTCTGCAGG
>DBEYTJ010000165.1:0-11597 GCA_048181065.1 Collinsella sp. | reverse complement strand
CTACCTGCGCGAGTGCCTCGATTCCGCCCTGGCGCAGACGCTCAAGGATATTGAGATCATCTGCATTAACGACGGGTCGACCGACAACTCGCCGGCGATTATCCGCGAGTATATGGAGCGCGATGGGCGCGTCAAGATGATTGACAAGGCCAACAGCGGCTACGGCGACTCGATGAACCGCGGCCTGGAGATGGCGCGTGGCAAGTACGTTGGCATTTTGGAGTCCGATGACTTTATGGCGCCCGACGCACTCGAAAAGCTTGTCTCGGCCGCCGATACCAATAATGCCGACTTTGCGAAGGCGAACTTTGATTTCTACTGGTCTAAGCCCGAGGAGCGCCGTTCGCTGCACGAGATGTTTAAAGCCAAGGACTGTGGCAAGCCAGTGCACCCGAGCGATACGACGCAGTTCTTTAAGCAAAAGCCGTCGATTTGGTCGGCAGTGTACCGCCGCGATTTTCTTGAGCGCAACGGCATCAAGTTCCTGCCGACTCCGGGGGCATCCTTTCAGGACACGTCGTTTGCCTTTAAAGTGATCGCGTGTGCCGACAAGGCCTTTTACCTGCACGATGCCGTGCTTTCGTATCGTCAGGACAACGAGAATTCCTCGGTCAATTCTTCGGCTAAGGTCTTTTGCGTCAATACCGAGTATGCCGAGATCGAGCGCTGGATCCGAGAAGATTATGCCCGTGACCACGCAAGTGATGACGTCGCGCGCATGCTCAAGTTCAATCAGCTCATTAAGTACGATTCGTACATGTGGAACTACGTGCGCCTGGCGCCTAAGTTCTATAAGGAGTTCCTGGTGCAGATGGCCAAGGAGTTCCAAGCGGCCTTGGACGCCGGGGAGTTTTCGCTGGACGATCTTAAGCCGTGGAAGCGTGCAAATCTCGCTGCCATTCTCAAAGATCCTGAGGGCTGGGTTGACGAGCATCCGACTTTTGCGACGGATGGTGCCTTGGGGCGCGCCAAATACTACGCATCGGTTGGAGGCCCCGGCGTGGTCGCTGCTTTCCTTGTCGAATCGTTGAGGGGGTAGGTCGACATGGGAGAGGCCTCGATTCCCAAAGCGACTATTGTCGTTCCCGTATACAACTCTGCGCGCTCCATTCGGAGATGCCTCGATTCGCTGTTGGCCCAGTCTGAGCGTTCGATTCAGGTTGTCTGCGTCAACGACGGTTCAGTTGACGATTCGCCGGGCGTGTTGCGTCAAATTGCGCAGGCCGACGATCGCGTACTGGTGATTGACCAGGAAAACGCGGGCGTCTCGTGCGCTCGAAACGCCGGTGTCGACGCCGCCGAGGGCGAGACCGTCTTATTTGTAGACGCCGATGATTACATCGACGCCCAGACGGTCGAGTGCGTGCTGCATGCCATGGAGTCTGCAGATGCCGAGGTCGCCGTTTTTGGCGGCGTTTGCGAACCGTCCGACGCTGCACCCAAGCGCGTCCAGCAACTCATGAGTCCCAAGGCGGGCACTTTTGACGCCCGTGATCCCCAGCTGCTGTTCCGCGCAAACGCACAGCCCTATGCCTGCCGTGCGGCCTTCTCGCGCGAGCTGCTCAATCGCGAAGGCATTCGCTTCGCCCCCGGTTTGGCTTTGGGCGAGGACGTCGTCTTCCAATTTGCGGCCTACGCGCTTGCCCGCAAGACCGTCGTCATGCCGGACAAGTTCTACCACTACGTGATGGAGAACGACTCGGCGACGCACGAATTCAACAGTGCCGAGGCACGCGCCAAAAAGCTCGACGCACACATGAGGATGCTCGAGGAAGTCTTGGAGGACTGGACGGCCTACGGTCTTTTGGACCTGTGTCCCGGCGAGCTGATCACTTGGTTCTTGGACCTTATTGTGTTTGACTTGGCGCGTCTGGACGCCGATGGTTTCCGTTGCGTGGCCGGTCGCGTCAATATGGATCTCACGACGTTTTTGGGAACGGAGTGGGCGGATATGCCTGCTAAGGGCGCCGTTCGCCGTGTCGCCCATAAGCTCGTTGTGGCGACCTCGGGTGTTTCGATGGCAGACGCCACGCTGTTCTATCTTTCGACCCGCGGTCTCAAGGCCTGCCTGGAGCGCTTTATCTAATTCTAGACGCTGCCGCGCGCCGTTGCTGCGCTGCTAAAATAACCCTGTTACACGCTATTCAACAGGAGGTTCTCTTGCAGAACTCTGATACCCCTAAAGTTTCGCTGCTTGTTCCGATTTGCAATGTTGAGCGCTACCTGCGCGAGTGCCTCGATTCTGCCGTTGCGCAGACGCTCAAGGACATTGAGATCATTTGCATCAACGACGGATCTACCGATAGCTCGCCGGATATCATCCGCGAGTACATGGAGCGCGATGCGCGCGTCAAGATGATTGATAAGGCCAATAGCGGCTACGGCGACTCGATGAACCGCGGCTTGGAGATGGCGCGTGGCGAGTACGTGGGCATTTTGGAGTCCGATGACTTTATGTTCGAGGACTCACTTCAAAAGCTGGTTGCCAAGGCCGACGCCGAGCATGCCGATGTCGTTAAGGGCGACTTTTACCTGTACTGGTCTGTGCCCAGCGAGCGCCGCGAGCTGTTTGGAATTATCGGCGAGCATATGACGGGCGCCGCGTATCGCCCCGTCGATCGCCCGGGCATTTTCTACCGCAAGCCTTCCATTTGGTCGGCTATCTATCGGCGCGAGTTCCTCGACGCCAATCAGATTCGGTTCCTCCCCACGCCGGGCGCCTCGTATCAGGACGCAGGCTTTAACTTTAAGGTTTGGGCGTGCGCCGAGCGCGCTGCGTTTATTGCGGATCCCATTTTGTGCTATCGCCAGGATAACGAGAAGAGCTCTGTTAATTCGCCCAACAAGGTGTTTTGCGTTTGCGACGAATATGCCGAGATGCAGCGCTTTTTGGATGGGAGCCCCGAGCTTAAGGCTCAGCTTCAGGGCATTTTAATGCGCATGAAGGTCGATACGTACCGCTGGAATGATGAGCGCCTGGTCGATGAGTTGCGTGAGCAGTTTTGGGAGAAGGCATCTCCGGAGCTCAAGGCCGATTGGGACGCCGGTCGCTTTGACCTGTCGCTCTTCGACCCGCGCGGCGAGACCGACTTGCGCCTGATGGTCAAATCGCCCCGTGCCTATATCGATTCGCGCTTTGACTTTAAAAAGCCGGGCAAGCTCAATACGTTTAAACACTACTTTAAGATCGGCGGTCTGCCGCTGGTCTGGCGCGTGCTGACGTATCAGCGCACCTACGGCGATAACCCGCATCCCGACGACGTGCCGGCGGCACAGTAGGAGCGCGTGATTATGGCTACCCCTAAGATTTCCGTCGTCGTTCCCATTTATAAGGTGGAGGAGTGCCTGGCATGGTGCCTGGACTCCCTACTCGCGCAGGATATGCCCGATTGGGAAGGTGTGCTGGTTAACGATGGCTCGCCGGATGGGTCGCGCGACATCGCCGCTGCCTATTGCGAAAAGGATACGCGCTTTACGCTGGTTGATAAACCCAACGGTGGTTTGTCGAGCGCCCGCAATGCGGGAATCGCTGCGTCCTCGGCTCCTATCGTCGCGTTTTTGGATTCCGACGACCGGTTTACGCCTGATGCGTGCCGCGTAATCGTTGATGCCTTTGAGCGTGAGGATTGCGACGTTTTGACCTTTGGCGCAAATCCGTATCCGTTGGAGGCGGGGTATCCGTGGCTTAACTATGTGCTGAGCCCGCGCGACGTTTCGTTTGAGGGCTATAGCTCCGACCTGCTGTTTAAGGAAGCATCTCGCCCCTTTGCATGGCGCACCGCTTGCAAGCGCGCTTTTTTGCTGGGCAACGGGATCGTGTTCGATGAAACCGTTAAGTATGGCGAGGATCAGGTCTTTGATTTTGCCGTGTACGGGCGCTCGCGCAAGACCGCGCTTATCTCGAACAAGCTGTACGACTATCGCGTGGCACGCAAAGGTTCGCTCATGGACACCATGCGCTACGACGACGAGACGCGTCTGCTGGAGCACGTGAAGATTTACTCCGCGGTGCTGGCTGACTGGCAGCGCGACGGTCTCGATGCCCAGCATACCGATGACCTGGCATACTTCCTGTGCGATCTGGTGCTGTACGATGCACTCAGGCTGCTGAGCTCGGGCTGCGGCAAGGTGTTCGCTGCCGTTGCCGCGACGCTTGACGGTTCTGCCGTGGGCGGCGATGCTGCGCTCGCACAATGCGCTCCTTCTGTTGCCGCTCTGGTGCGCGCTGCGCTTGTCGGTAAGGCGCCTGTTGCTCGTTCGTGCAAAAAGCTCATGTTCGATTACGACGTCTTGAGGTTTGGGCGCTTGGGCGCGTGCAAGCGCATGGCTGCGAACGCTCTGAGAAAGCGAGAAGTGTAGATGAGTATCAAGCGTTTAGCGCTTTGCCGCAGTCAGGGTCGTCTGTTCGTTCTGCTTCGCTTTGTCGGCCAGGATATCGTGGGGCTTATTGAGCAGGAGGGTTCCCAGGCCTTTGCTCACGCGACGACCAATGGCGTTTGCGTGCCGTCTTTGGCGCTGCCGGTCGATCATGGCCGCGTGCTTGCGCTTTGTCCCTCCGTCGCCGATTATGAGCGCGAGCTCGTTGTCTTGGTGCTTCCGTTTATGGACGGCTCTACAATTGACGTCTCATTTGCGTCCGGTGGCAAAAGGCTGGGTTCTATTCGCCTTGACAGTCGTATTGCCAAGTTGGAATCTAAGATTAACTACAAAGCAAAGCCTGCGCTGTGCGCGCTTATCCGCGACGCGCAGCGTGGTGAATGCTGCGGTCGCTATGAGATCAATGCCGTTCGTTATTTACCGGCAGATGAGGGCGTCGTCTGGCGCTATGAGGTCAAGTGGGCGGGAGATCCCCAGTGCGCCCCTGAGCTCCAGATTTTCGATACGCATATGTACGCCATCGATGCCACCGTGCATGTGTTTGAGTCGCAGGTCGATGTTCCCCGGCGCAACGGTTGCCGCATCAATAAAACGTATTTGAGCGTAGAGATGCCCCAGGATTTACGCGATTTTGTTGCGATTGTGTCCGATGCCACGGGTCATATCCAGAGCGGGTTTTGCGCGATGGATGGTCGCCTGTACAACGGCATGGTCGATGACAGTTGGAATCGCATGAAGGATGCACGCGCGGACGACGCCGCTTATCGACGTTGGTTTGATCAGCATCGCGCAAAGCCGGGTGATTTGGCGTGCCAGCGTGTCGCTTCGGCGGTATTTGCCTACAGGCCGCTCGTGAGCATTGTGGTGCCATGCTATAAGACCGATCCGGTTTACCTGCACGAGTTGTTGGACTCTGTGCTATCCCAGAGCTATGACAACTGGGAACTGCTCCTTATGGACGCCTCGCCTGAATGGGACGCGGTGGCCACCCTTGCGGCAGGTGCCAACGACGAGCGCGTCCGTCGCATCGAGCTTCCCGGCAACGGCGGCATTGTGGTCAACACCAACGCAGGTATCGAGCAGACGACGGGCGACTACATCGCGTTCTTGGACCATGACGACATTCTGGAACCGGACGCGTTATTCCACTATGTCGCCGCGCTGATCAAGGCTGCCGAGGGCGAGCGTCCCCAGGTCCTGTTCTGTGACGAGGACATGTTCCAGAAAACGGGGGAGTGGGGTCAGCCGGTCTTTAAGACGCAGCTCAACGTCGACCTGCTCTATAGCCATAACTGCGTAACGCATTTTCTGATGGTGGAGAAGGCGCTTATCGATCGCATTGGCATGTCGCCGGAAGACGTCGCGGGCGCCCAGGATTATGATCTGACGCTTCGCTGCCTTGCATCGGGCGCACGGTTTGAGCATATTGCCCACGTGTTGTATCACTGGCGTGTGCACCCCGGTTCCACCGCCGATGGCTCTGCTGATAGCAAGCCGTATGCCATTGAAGCTGGTCGTTTGGCGCTGCAGCGCCACTTTGACTCGCTGGACGTTCACGGAACGGTCGAGGATACCGAGACACCGTTTGTCTATCGCATGCGTTATGCGCTGCCGGAGCCTGCGCCGCTGGTGAGTATTGTGATTCCCACCAAGGACCACGTTGAGACGCTCGATGCCTGTGTGATGTCGATTGCCCAGAAGGCCACGTATGCCAATTACGAGATCGTCTTGGTGGAGAACAACAGCGAAGCCCCGGAGACGTTTGCGTATTACGAAACCCTGCCGGAATGCGTGGCTGCAGCATCCGAAGGCAAGGGCGTCGCGCGCGTTGTGTACTGGCCGGGCGAGTTCAATTACTCTCAGATCATCAACTTTGGCGTTGAGCATGCCAAGGGCGACTACCTGTTGCTGCTCAACAACGATACCGAGGTCATAAGCCCCGATTTTATCGAAGAGATGATGGGCTATCTGCAGCGTCCCGATGCGGGTGTGGTGGGCGCCAAACTCTACTTTGCCGATTATTTGGTGCAGCACGCTGGCATTTTGGTCGGCGTGCGTGGCGCACTTGCTCATGCCAACCAGGACTTCTCGGCAAAGCGCGAGGGCTATCTTGCCCGTGCTGTGCGTCCGGGCAACTTTAGTGCCGTGACGGGCGCCTGTCAGATGGTTCGCCGCGATGTGTTTGAGCGAGTCGGAGGCTATAACGAGGAATTCGCCGTCGGCTTTAACGACGCGGACTTTTGCCTGCGCGTGTGGGAGGCGGGCTACCGTACCATCTTTACGCCCTATGCAGAGCTGTACCACTACGAGTTCACCTCGCGCGGCAGGGAAGAGGCCAACGAGGAAAAGCTGCGCCGCTGGAAGCGCGAACAGGCGCTGTTCATGCAGCGCTGGCCGGAGTTCTTCTTGACGGGCGATCCGTGGATGAATTCGAATGTTAGTAATGAGAGCGAGTTCGGTGTCTTGTAGATCTGTCAAACGATGTGTTGAACCGTTCGGAGCATCATAGCTTGGCTCCCGTCCCCCCAATCTAGTAGACTCTAAACCGTTGCTAGATTAGGGGGATTTTCCATGAGACGCTCCATGAAACGAGTTTCCGGGGCCGCGGCCGCGCTCGCGCTCGCGGCCGCCCTGGCCCTGTGCGGGCCCGCGGCCTACGCCGCCCCCGCCGCGGCGGGGGACACGCAGCCGCTCCCCGGCGAGGCGCAGACCGCCGACGCGGGGTCCGGTGGGGAGTCCGGCGCCCAGGCCGAGGCCGCGCAGGCCGAGCCGGCCCAGGCCGACGGGGGCCAGGCGGAGTCCGCCCAGGCCGAGGAGGCCGCGCCCGTCTCGCTCTCGTACTCGGCCCACGTCTCCAATATCGGCTGGATGGGCGCCGTCGCCGGCGGCGGGGTCGCCGGCACGACCGGCAGGGGGCTCCCCCTCGAGGCGCTGCGCCTCGTCCTGTCCGACGCGTCGACCGGCGAGCCCCTCGGCGCCGATGCCATATCCGTCGAGGCCCACGTCTCCAACGTCGGCTGGCAGGCCGCCGTCGGCAACGGCGCCGTCGCCGGCACCACCGGCCGGTCCCGCGCCGTCGAGGCCCTGAGGGTCAGGCTGTCCGCGGACCTGTCGGCCCGCTACACCGTCTGGTACCGCGTCCACTCCGCCGAGTTCGGATGGCTCGGCTGGGCGTGCGACGGCGCCGACGCCGGCTCGGCGGGCTACGGCCGCGCCGTCCAGGCCGTCCAGGTCGCGGTCCTGCCCAAGGGCGACTCCGCCCCGGGCGACACATCCACGCCCTTCAAGAATCGTGTTGATGATCCCGCTTCGATTTCTGTCCGCTCGCATACGGCGAATATAGGATGGATGTCCCCCGTAGGGAGCGGGTCTATTGCAGGGACGACTGGCAGGGCCCTTCCCATGGAAGCGCTCGAGGCCCAGCTTGACTGGTATGGTCATTCCGGCGCCATTGAACTTCGTGGTCATGTGTCGAATATTGGATGGCAACAGTGGTCTGCGGGGCGCTGCGGCACGACTGGTAAGGCGCAGCGGCTTGAGGCCGTCCAGATTCGTTTGACCGGTGAGGCGGCCGAGAAATATGACATTTGGTATTGCGCTCATGTGTCAGGCATAGGCTGGCTCGATTGGGCCTGCAATGGTGCTGCCGCTGGTTCTGCCGGTAAGGGCAGGGCTATCGAAGCCGTCAAAGCAGCTCTTGTCGAGAAAGGCGGACCAGCGCCCGGTTCATCGGATAAGGTCTTTATCGGCGATCCAGATGCTGTTACGGTTTCCGGATCGGCCGTTTCTGGGGAGAGTCTTGGCTCCTCTTCCGGTCAAAAGGCCACGATCGGAGGCAATGGCGCTAAGCTGCTGAACTCTATTGTCCTGAGCGTTGCCGGTCAAACTGATAACGGGTCTATTTCTTATTCCGTTATGGATGGGTATTCAGGCTGGGGCGCCTCGTCAACGGATGGCGGTGCTGCTAAGGCAGTATCAGGAGCTCCTGTTAAAGCGATTAAGTTGTCGCTGAGCGGCCAGCTCGCTGCCAATTACGACATTTGGTATCGAGCATGCGATTCCGGTAATGGTTGGACGGGCTGGACGTCAAATGGTCAGGCATGTGGCGTATCTGGTGGTTCTTCCGGTTTGTGCGGCATTGAAATTGCACTTGTAAGTAAGGGCCAGTCTTCGCCTGGCCCCATTGTCAATGCGTTTATCGAAACGCCTGGAATTGGTCTTGTTTCTCAGGCGCACGTTGCTTCTGCAGGCTGGTTGGCTCCTGTTGGCAACGGTGAAACCGCCGGCCAGACGGGCAAGTCCCGCTCCCTGCAAGCGTTGTATGTCGCGACTCAGGGCATCGATGCCTCCGTCGAAGTGTCGGCACATGTTGCGAATATCGGCTGGCAGCCATACGTTTCGGGTGCCGACTATGCTGGTACTGTTGGCAGAGGCCTTGCAATTCAGGCGGTTAAATTAAGACTGACCGGCAACGACGCTTCAATATACGATATCTACTACCGTATTCATGCGGCGGATTATGGTTGGCTTGGTTGGGCTAAAAATGATGCTGCAGCTGGCACCGTTGGGTTGTCTAAGCAGGCTGAAGCAATTCAAATTAAGTTGGTTGCTAAAGGTTCATCCGATGCTCCCGCTCAGGATCGTGAGGCGTTGATTCAGCTTCCTGGTTTTTCGGCTAAGGCGAACTGTTCCGGTCTTGGCTGGAAAGCGGCCGTTGGCAACGGCGAGATCGCTGGCACCGTTGGACAGAGCCGCGCCATGGAAGCCATGCAGCTGTCGTTCTCCGATAGTTCCATGAGCGGCGGTATTTCGTATGCCGCTCATGTATCCAATATCGGTTGGCAATCTGCTGTTTCAGATGGGGCTACATCGGGAACCGTTGGCCAAGGACAGCAAATCCAGGCCGTCAAGATTAACTTGACTGGCGAGGTTTCCAATTACTTTGATGTTTGGTATCGCGTTCATGTGTCAAATTATGGTTGGCTTGGCTGGACCAAAAATGGATCACCGGCGGGTACCACGAAGCTTGGCATTCCTGTTCAGGCCTTACAGGTAAAGATTGTCCCCAAGGGCGCTTCCGCACCGGGCTCTACGTTTGATTCGTATTTTGAGACCTATCGATATATGGGATATCAGACCCCCGGCTCTTATCCAAAGGTTAATTGCAACAGCGTGCAGCTTCCTTCGTATTGCACCGGATACTTTACGTACGTCACGCCTTCCCGTATTCCTTATAACGCTTCGCGTCAGGACTGCATTAATGCATTTATCCAGCGTGCTCGGGAATATATTGGAACTCGTTATATCGAGCCTTGGTCTTCTTGGCCGGGAGATGCGGTTGATTGCTCAGGCTTGGTACTGCAATGTCTGTATGCGACCGGCATGGATATGGGTTGGTATAACCCCTATAACCATCGTTGGTTGCCCGAGCAAACCTATAACTCCATGAATTGGTATCGCAACAACACATTTATGCCGGTTAGCACCTCTGCTATGCAGAGGGGGGATGTGGTCTACTACCAGGGTCATATTGGAATCTACATCGGAAACGGTCGAATTATCGATTCGTGGCCGGGAATTGGAGTCACCGAGCGCTCGGTCTATGCTCCTGGTCGTGTAATCGGTGCCGCAAGGCCTTTTGCATAGAGCCATTTGAGGTGTTCCGTAACGGGAGCGCCTCTTTTGTCTGAATGCTACCGTTGCGTCTTAAGCCTTAAATGCTTGTTTAGAAGTGCGGTAATATAACTTGGTGTCTTCGAAAGTAGTCAATATCTCGGGGGATATATATGAATCGTCTCAAAGCGTCTGCAGCTTTGGTTTGCATGCTTTTAATAGCTTGGTCGCAAATCATTCAGCCTTACTGTGCGTACGCGTTGTCTGCCCAATCCGTCGCTTCTTCACAGTCGGTTCAGCAATCATCGAACGACTGCGGATTTCAAGTTGAAAGTTCTCAGGATGGGCAGGGCGACGCTTCGGGTTCTCAGGGCGTAACCGAACGGTGTGGTGACGATGCGGACGCTGCTCGTCCAGATGGGGACTCAGGCTCAGTTTCTGATGATCAGTCTGGAATCGGGACTGATGAGTCGGACGTTGACGATTCTGCTGGCGAGGCCTCGGCGGATGATTCCATACAGGCGGATTCTCCTGAAACTGACTCTTTGGAGCCTAATTCCTGGCGTTACGAAAACGGCTTGCTTATTGATGCTGTCTCCGATGGCATCGATGCACAGTCTTTGGCTAACGAAGCTTTGCCCAATGGTGCTGTTGCGCGTGGTATCGATGTCAGCAACTTTCAGGGGACGATTGACTGGAATTAGGTTAAAGCCGCTGGAATAGAATTTGCCATTCTCAAGGTCGGCCCTGTTTACGGCAAACCCGATTCAACGTTTGAACGAAACGCTACCGAATGCGAACGCCTCGGGATTCCTTATGGTGTCTACTACTACTCCTATGCTCGTTCTGTAGCGGATGCAAATAAAGAAGCCGATCGAACGCTTGCTTGGCTCGGTGGCCATCATCCGTCGCTTCCCGTTTATTACGATCTTGAGGATAGCTATATCCTGGAGGATTCGAATTTCAGCAAAGATAAGCTTGCTCAAATCGCCCAGACTTTTTGCAACCGCATGGAGGCCGTTGGCTTTAAGTCGGGCATCTATGCAAACCTTAACTGGTTTAACAACTATTTGAATTCTCCGTCGCTAAATGGTTATGACCATTGGGTCGCTCAATACAACTGGCGTTGCGACTATGCCGGTAGCTACAGTTTCTGGCAGTACTCAAGTAGCGGCAATGTTCCGGGCGTTACTGGATCCTGCGATATGAATTACTGCTTTAATGGGTTTTTTCTCAATGTTGATGACGGTAAGATGCATATCCAATATGAAGCACATGTTTCTAATATAGGCTGGATGAGCAGTAAAAGAGATGGATCAACTGCGGGCACAACGGGACAGTCGAAGGCCGTGGAAGATCTTAAAGTCAGTATTTTGAATCCCGTGGAAGATGGTTCTGTCCAGATCGACGCCCATGTCTCGGGCATCGGCTGGCAGGGATGGGACACCCCCTCGGCGTCCGAGGGGGGCACCACCGGACAGGGCCGCGCCGTCGAGGCCGTGCGCCTGAGGCTCACGGGCTCCCTCGCGAAGGACTACGACGTCTACTACCGCGTCCACGCCTCCAACATCGGCTGGATGGCCTGGGCCAAGGACGGCGAGGAGGCC
>DBEYTJ010000164.1:0-1987 GCA_048181065.1 Collinsella sp. | reverse complement strand
GTCATCGTCATGGACTACAAGCCCTTTACGCCGCTGAGCGAGGAGAACATCGACGGCCACATGCTCTTTGGCATGATGGGCAAAAACTGCCGCACCACCATCATCAACGGCCGCGTCCTGTACAAGGATCGCGAGTTCGTTGGCATTGATGAGGACAAGATCAACGCGTGGACCATGGCTGAGTCCAAGAAGCTCTGGAGCACGCTCAACGATCGCGCCTACTAATTCACAAGTAGATTCGCGTGCGTCGGATGTTTCGCCGCATCCGACGCACGTATAGGCGGCCTCCGCGGGGTCGCCGGCGCTGTGCTAGCGCTACACCGTATTTGCGCCCGCCGCGCGGTCTCGCCGGGCGTTACAGAGAGGAGCTCATTATGAGCGACATCATGAGGCCGATCCCGTTTTCGCAGCTGATGAACTGGATCATCGAGGAGCACAAGACTCAGGGCGCCATCTTTGGCGTGCGCAAGATGGTCACGGCCAACCAGGAGGGAGCGCTTCCCATTTTTGACGAGCGCATCGAGACTCCGTTTGGCCCGGCCGCCGGCCCCAACACGCAGCTTGCCCAGAACATCGTGGCCTCTTATGTGGCCGGCTCCCGCTTCTTTGAGCTCAAGACCGTTCAGGTCATGGACGGCGAGGAGCTCTCCAAGTGTGTGAACAAGCCCTGCATTGTGGCACAGGACGAGTGCTACAACTGCGAGTGGTCGACCGAGCTCGAGGTTCCGCAGGCTTTTGCCGAGTACGTGAAGGCATGGTTTGCCTGCCACCTCATCGCTCGCGAGTACGGCCTGGGCAGCCCGGACGGCTTTGTCTTTAACATGTCCGTGGGCTATGACCTCGAGGGCATCAAGAGCCCCAAGGTCGACGCCTACATCGAGGGCATGAAGGACGCCAGCGGCTCCGAGGTTTGGAATGAGTGCCGCACGTGGGCGCTCGCTAACCTGGACAAGTTTGAGCATGTTGACGCCGTGTTTGTCGAGTCCATCCCGGCGCGCGTCTCCAACTCCATCACCGAGTCTACCCTGCACGGCTGCCCGCCGGCCGAGATCGAGCGCATCGCGACCTATCTGATCACCGAGAAGGGCCTCAACACCTACATCAAGTGCAACCCCACGCTGCTGGGCTATGAGTTTGCACGTCAGCGCCTCAACGAGCTGGGCTTTGACTACATCGTCTTCGATGACACGCACTTCCGCGAGGATTTGCAGTGGGCCGATGCCGTGCCTATGTTCGAGCGCCTGATTGCCCTGTGCGCCGAGCGCGGCCTGGAGTTTGGCGTCAAGCTGACCAACACGTTCCCCGTCGACGTGACGAGGAACGAGCTGCCCTCCACCGAGATGTACATGTCCGGTCGTTCGCTGTTCTCGCTGACCATCGAGGCTGCCCGCCGCATTACCGAGCAGTTCGATGGCAAGCTGCGCATCAGCTACTCCGGTGGCGCCACGGTCTACAACATCCGCGCCCTGTATGACGCCGGTATTTGGCCCGTCACCCTGGCGACCGACGTGCTCAAGCCCGGCGGCTACGAGCGCTTTAGCCAAATGGCCGGCGAGTTTACCGACCTGGATGGCAAGCCGTTTGCGGGCGTCTCGCTCGAGGCCGTGACCGCGATTCAGACCGACTCGCTCACCAACCCGCTCTACAAGAAGCCACTGCGCCCGCTGCCCGACCGCAAGGTCGCCGGCAAGAGCCCGCTTTCCGACTGCTTTACCACGCCGTGCCGCACGAGCTGCCCCATCCAGCAGGATATTCCCGCCTACCTGGCGGCCGTTGACGAGGGCCGCTACGAGGACGCACTCAACATCATCATCGAGCGCAACGCCCTGCCGTTCATTACCGGCACCATCTGCCCGCATCCCTGCGGCCGTGCCTGCGAGCGTGCGTTCTACGAGCCCGAGGGCGCCCAGATTCGCGCCAGCAAGCTCAAGGCCGCCCGCGAGGCCATGACCGCCGTGCTGCCCAAGCTGCGCGCCCAGGCCATCGC
>DBEYTJ010000163.1:0-1563 GCA_048181065.1 Collinsella sp. | reverse complement strand
TCCATGCCGAGGAACGCCAGCGGGATCGGGGCGAACGCGGCCATGATGTAGAGCTGGAGCGCGCGGGCCCAGCAGACCACGAGGGCGACGACGTAGGCCGCCAGCACCACGACCCAGCTGATGAGGCTCACGACGAGCATTGCGATGAGCGACGGGATGTCGTCGTCGGTGGTGACGACGGACACCTCGGGCAGGTCGAGCGCGCCTCCGGCGCCGAAGAGCGCCTCGACGCGGTCGATGGCGAGCCCGCAGACCTCGTAGACGGATGCCATCAGGTCGAAGCTGTTCTGTAAGAGGAACAGGAACACGGCGAAGAACACCAGGAGGAAGACGACCTCCTTGACGCCGGGGAGGCTCTGGCTGCCGTCCATGCGCTGGGAGATCTCGATGAGCTTCAGGGTGAAGACCAGGCCGAGCACCCCGCACCCGATCGGCAGGATGGCCACCTGCCACACGCCCCGGGCGACGTCGTGCATGGTCAGGTCGCTCGAGCTCGTGAGCATGTGCGCGAAGTCGGCCGAGAGGATCCCGTTCGCGCCGATCGACCCGAGCACGCCCGTCTGAGCCTTGAACATCCAGTTGCAGCAGTCGCGAAGGAGACCGCACAGCCACTCGTTGACGTCCCCGGCGATGTCGGCGTATGCCGGCTGCGCGGGGACGAGCAGGAACGCGCAGAGGGCGAACGCCGTCGCGGCGGAGACGGCGAACGCCCTGCGGCGCTGCGCCTTGAGCGCCCTCATTGCTACATCGCCTCCAGCGAGCCGCCGCGCGAGACCACGGTGACCACCGTCGAGGCGGGGTCGTCGAGCGTGAAGGTCGTCGACGCGACGTTCCCGGCGTAGTCGAGCCACACCTCCTTGTCCCAGGTGGCTCCCGCCGCCTGCGGGGACACCTCCGCCGCCTTTTTGGCGACGATGTCCTTGATGTCGGCTGAGTCGGCGCCCAGCGCCTCCGAGAGGCGGCCGTCGATGCCGGTCACGGAGAACGCTCCGTCTTGCGCCTTCTGGGGCGCGTACGCCTGCGTCAGGAGGTCGCAGGCCAGGGTGCGGGCGCCCCCGCTGCCCGAGACCTGGATGAGAGACAGGCCTCCCGCCTTGTCGCCGGTCCCCTTGACGTCGATGGGCACGCTGAGCACGCCGTCGGCCTCGGTTGGCTCCTCGGCCGAGAAGAACCAGGCTCGCTCGGTGCCGCCTGAGCTCTCCACCATGGCGCCCTCGACGATCCGCAGCGTGGCTGTCGGGTCGTCGGCGCCCGTCCATGCGGTGTTCCAGAGCGCCTCGGCGCCCGAGGCGGCCTTCCCGGTTGCCGCGTCGGCGCCTGCAGCCGCGGGCTGCTCTTGCTCCTGGGGACTATCCTGCGCGCCTTCCTGCGGGGCGATGGCGCAGCGCGCCGCGCCCGCGCCGAGCGCCACGACGAGCGCGCCTGCCGCGACGGCGGCCATGACCCTTGACTTTCCCTGCATTGGTTTCTCCTATCTCGCGGTGAGCGCGCAGCTGAAGCTGCCGATGCCGCTCGCTATGCGGCACACGTCGCCCGCTCGCGGCTCGTGTATGTACCTGTCGT
>DBEYTJ010000162.1:0-3240 GCA_048181065.1 Collinsella sp. | reverse complement strand
CATGGCGCAGGAACACGATCTGTTTGATGACATTATCGAGATCAGCAAGGGTTTCGACTTTCTTAAAAACCCGCTTGGCGGCGTGACCGATGCACTCGATCCGTCGGCGCCGCAGTGGAATCCTGCCGACTACAAGGAGCGCCCGCGCGGCAACACCATTCCGTGCCTGACCTGCAAAAACGAAAAGAGCGGCTGCACCGCGTGCATGGACGTGTGCCCGGTCAACGCCATCGAGGTCGAGGAAGACGCTATCGAGATCCTCGACTCTTGTCGCAAGTGCGGCCTGTGCGCCGCTGCCTGTCCGACCGAGGCGATCATCTCGCCGCGCCTGGCGCCCAAAAACGTCTACGACGACATTGTCTCTGCGGCTACGAGTCACGAAACCGCCTACGTTACCTGCACGCGTGCCCTTAAGCGCATGCCGCGCGAGAACGAGGTTGTCGTTGCCTGCGTGGGCGATATTACGGCCGAGACCTGGTTCTCGGTACTGGCGGACTATCCCAACGTGAGCGTCTACCTGCCACTGGGCGTGTGCGATAAGTGCCGCAACACCGGTGGCGAGGACATTCTGGGCGAGGCCATTGCTACCGCCGAGGAGTGGGCGGGTACGGGTATGGGCCTGGAGGTCGACCCCAAGAGCCTCAAATGCCATAAGCGCCGCGAGTACGAGCGCAAGGAGTACATGGATAAGATTGCCCGCACCACGGGCCTGACGGTGACCAAGCTCAATCCGGCGACGGCGGCGCTGGCCTCGGTGACGCAGAAGTTGAAGGCTCACCGTCACCAGATCACGCAGCTCGAGCGCACGCTCAACACCATGTGCGGCACCACGACGACCAAGCGTCGCCGTTCGCTCACGCACGGGCGGCAGCTGGTGCTCTCGACGCTGCAGAACCACCCCAAGCTTGCCCAGAATATGCAGGTGAGCACACCGGAATGCGATTTTGACAAGTGCACGTCGTGCGGCGAGTGCGTCAACGTGTGCCCCACGTTTGCCTGCGATTTGGTGGGAAGCGGTCGCTTTGCACTGGAGTCCACGTATTGCCTAGGTTGCGGAGCCTGCGTCAAGGTGTGCCCCGAGCATGCGCTCAAGCTGGTCGAGCACGATGCGTCCAATCTGGTCGTTGTCGACCCCGAGGCCGAGGAAAAGGCCGCTCAGAAGGCCAAGGCCCACGAAGAGGCCCAGAAGGCCAAGGCCGAGGCAAAGGCCAAGCTTGACAAGATGCTCGATCAGGTGGAAAAGCTCGCGGACTAGCCTGCGAGCCTAATCTCTGCTTCATTTGCGCCGCCGCGGTGTCCGGATTCGCCCGGATGCTGCGGCGGCGCTATACTTATGCAGTTTGAAGTACCTGTATCAAAAGGAGCTGTCGTGTCCCTTTCCATCGGTATCGTGGGCCTGCCCAACGTGGGCAAGTCGACGCTGTTCACCGCGCTTACCAAAAAGACCGGCCTTGCCGCCAACTACCCGTTTGCCACGATCGACCCCAACGTGGGTATCGTCGACGTGCCCGATAGCCGCTTGCAAAAGCTTGCCGACATCGTTAACCCGGGTCGTATTGTGCCGGCGACGGTCGAGTTCGTCGACATCGCAGGTCTGGTGAAGGGCGCTAACGAGGGCGAGGGCCTGGGCAACCAGTTCCTGGCCAACATTCGCGAGACCGACGCCATCTGCGAGGTCGTGCGCTACTTTAAGGACCCCAACGTCATGCGTGAGGTGGGCCGCACGGGCGAGTTCGTCGATCCCGCCGGCGATGCCGACACCATCATGACCGAGCTCATCCTGGCCGACATGGGCACGCTCGAGAAGCAGCTGCCCAAGCTCGAGAAGGAGGCCAAGCGCGACAAGGAGCTCATGCCCAAGTTTGAGGTCGCCAAGCGCCTGCTTGCCTGGCTCAACGAGGGCAAGCGCGCCGCATCCATGGAGATGACCGACGAGGAGCGTGCCGCCGCCAAGGGTCTGTTCCTGCTCACCATGAAGCCCATCCTGTATGTGGCCAACGTGGACGAGGATATGCTCAACGACGATCTGGCGCCCATCGACGGCGTCAAGCCGCTGCCTATCTGCGCCAAGATCGAGGCCGAGCTTTCCGAGCTCGATCCCGAGGACGCTGCCGACTACCTGGAGAGCCTGGGCCTGGAGCAGCCCGGCCTGGACGTGCTCGCGCAGGCCGCCTACAAGCTGCTCGGCCTGCAGTCGTTCTTTACGGCTGGTGAGATGGAGGTCAAGGCCTGGACGGTGCGTCAGGGCGCGACCGCCCCGCAGGCCGCCGGTGTCATCCACACCGACTTTGAGCGCGGCTTTATTAAGGCCGAGGTCATTGGCTATGACGACTACATCGAGCTCGGCGGCGAGCAGGGCGCCAAGGCCGCCGGCAAGCTGCGTATTGAGGGCAAGGACTATGTCATGGCCGATGGCGACGTCGTGCACTTCCGCTTTAACGTGTAAGGACGACGCGCATGTTTAAATATGGCAAAAAAGCTGGCTACATGGGTATTGCGCTGCTCGTACTTGCGGTGATTCCGCTGGTGGTTGCAGCGTGTGTTATCCCCAACATTGGCCCCGAGGTGGCAACAAAGTTTAACGCCGCCGGCGAGGTGACGCGCTGGGGTAAGAGCTACGAGCTGCTGGCACTGCCGGTGCTCAACCTGCTGCTGAGCGTGGCGACGTACTTTACGGCGGGACGCCAGGCAAAAAACAACGAGGACTCCGCTGTGATGGCACGCCTTGCGTGCGAGCGCTACCTGCGTAACGGCTGCATCACGGGCGTGTTCCTCAATGTAATCAACGTCTACTTTATGTATTCGGCGATTACTGGAACGGGTTTTGGCTTTGGTTTCTAGCTTGTCCTTTTAGGCAACGAGCCTGCACGCATATTCAATGGCTGCTGCGAGGCCGCCGCTCGATCGTGGTTTAAAGACCATGTCGGCGGCGGCCTCGTTTTCGTATCCGGCGCCGCGAAGGGCAAGTGCGATACCGGCTTCCAGGAGAAGGGGCAGGCCACGTTGACTGGTTGCGATTACGGCAGCCTGATTGAGCGAGCAGCTGTGCGCTTGGCATTGGATGGCAAGTTCACCTTGCGCCGGGCAAGGGACCAGAATGGCGGCGACGCGACTTGATAGCAATGCAAATGCTGTGCGCTCATCGGGCGAAAGGCATTCTGCTTCAACGACGACGAGCTTGGGCGGTGCGCTGTTTGTGCGAAGCGTGGCTCGGTACATGCGGACCGAAGAACCCGACAT
>DBEYTJ010000161.1:0-7118 GCA_048181065.1 Collinsella sp. | reverse complement strand
CAACCTGGTTGAGCAGCTGGGACAGGACGACGGCGCTCATGATGGCGTCGTTATCGGGGTTCTGGTGACCAAAGACAAGAACGTTTGCCATGGATATCCTCCACTTGATATGTGTACTTGGACGTAGCTATGGTAGCACGCTGGCGCCGAGCCTTATGAGACGCAAGGGCCGCGGCGCAATTTGGGGCGAGCCTGGGGGCGAAGTCTGCCACCTTGTACCACCGCCCTCCTGCACCGACTATTTACCGGCGGCGCGCAGGGCTACGTAGGCGGCACCGATGATGCCGGCGTCGTTTCCGAGCGAAGCGACCTTAATGGGCGTCTCGCGCGAGGCAGAGAGCGCGTACTGCTTAAAGTGCTCGCGAACCTTGTCGAGATAAACATCGGCCGAGGCAGACGCGCCGCCACCGATCAGGAACATCTCGGGGTCGACCACGTTGGCGATAAGCGCCAGGGCGCGGCCAAGGTAGTCGGCCATGGTGTCGGCTGCGGCCAGCGCAAGCTTGTCGCCCTCGCGGCAGGCCTGGAACACGTCCTTGGAATCGGAGGGGCCGGTGAGCTCAATGGGCTCGACACCCGCCTTCTTGCACTCGGCAAGGTAGTTGCTCACCACGCCGGTGGCGCTGGAATACTGCTCCAGATGGCCATGGCCGCCACAGCCGCAGGTGCGCTCCTCGGCCGGGTTCAGGCACATGTGGCCAATCTCGCCGCCGGCGCCCACAACGCCCGATACCACGTCGCCGTTAACGATAACGCCGCCGCCCACGCCGGTACCGATGGTGACCATCACCACGTTCTGCACGCCCTTGGCAGAACCGAGCCAGGCCTCGCCCATGGCAGCGGCGTTGGCATCGTTCTCATACTTAACGACCGCATCGGGGCAGTGCTTCTGAATGGCGACCCTCAGCTCGGGCAGGTTAATGGCAATGTTGGCCTTGACCTTGGCATCGCCCGACGCCGGGATGGGACACGGAACGGCCAGGCCAATGCCCGCCACAAAGGCACGCGGAATCTGTGCCTTGGCGACCACCTGGTCGATAGCCTCGGTCACCGCGGCAAAGCCCGCAGCGTCAACGATAGGAGGCGTGGGCACGCTGGCCTTGGCAAGCAGGTTGCCGTCCTCGTCGAACAGGCCCTCCTTAACCGAAGTGCCGCCGACGTCGATGCCGATGTAGTACTGCTTAGGTTCCATGGGAGCCCACCTTTCTCGTTTAAACATTGCCTGTATGGTACCGCTCTCAAGGCAAAAACCTACCAAAAAGGGACAGGTTTGTTTTGGCAGGTTTTATCTGGGGTAACGCAATTGGCTGCCCAACAGGCCGCGCAAGACCATCCCCAAAAATAAAGGCGCCGGGAGGCGGAGGCTCCCGGCGCCCGTCAAAGGGACTATGTTGTCTGTTGGACCGCACGGTCCGTCGCGGCGATAACGCCGACTAGGCCTGAAGTGCCTGCAGCTGCTTGTGAACCTCGATGAGCTCCGTCGCCATGACGCGCATGGTCTCGGTGCCGGCCATCTGGTCCTCGGCATGCAGCAAAATCAACGGGGCCTCGCCGTTACGCTCGCCGTTGGCCTCCTTCTTCAGAAGCCCCATGTGAACATCGTGGCCACCGTTATAGGCCTCGTCGCCCTGCTTGATAAGCTCCTCGGCGGCGTCAAAATCGCCCTCCTTGGCCTTTTGCACGGCATTGATGTACATGCTCTTGGCGGTACCGACGTAGCTGATGATCTCAAAGCAGGTCATCTGCAGTTCGTTCATATCCTCCATGCAGAGCACCTAGCCCATCACGCTGACGCAGTGGTCGATGATGCCGGCAGCGTTCATGCGGCCGTAGTCGACCATGTTGATAACCTCAACCGGGAAGCGGCCGGCGGCCTCCTTCTCAAAATCGCCCTTGGTGTAGCCGATCTGCGGACCAAGCAGCAACATGTCGCACTCGTCCAGGTGATCGTGGGCCTCGTTCATGGGACGAGCCTCGACCTCAATATCCAGACCACGGTTTGCAACCTCGGCCTGCATCTTCTGGACCAGCAGGCTCGTGGACATACCGGCATTGCAGCAGAGCATGATCTTCTTCATGGTTTCCTCCTTATAACTGCGCGGCGCGCAGACGACAACTGGTTTTATTCCTTGCGGCTATTGTGCCCACCCCCCTGCATCTTTACACAAGGGAGAGAGCTGCGGGCACCGGCACCGCGTACCGGCGCCCGCAAAGGTGAAAGGGACGAACGTTAGGCGTTCTACTCGGCGAAAGCCTCCTGCTTGGCGATTGCCTTCTCGGAAATCTTCATAAAGGGCAGGTAGACGGCCATGCCAATGACAATCTCGATAGCCTGCCACACGCCGGCGCGCCAGTCAAAGCCCGTAGCGAGCAGGGCATTGATGACGGGAGGCATGGTCCAGGGCACCTGGGCGATGCAGGGGCTGATGATGCCTGCGCAGGTAAGGCCATAGGTGATGCCGATGAACAGATCGGGAAGAAGAACGAACGGGATCATGAGCGGCAGGTTGTACACGATGGGGTAACCGTAGATAACCGGCTCGTTGATGTTGAACAGACCAGGCAGGATAGCCATCTTGGAAACGGTCTCGGAAGCCTTGTTCTTGGAGAACAGGAGCGTGTCGAGCAGGAGCATGAGGGTGCAGCCCGAGCCGCCGATGAGGGCGAAGCTGTTAACGATCTGCATGTTCATGTAGTGATCGGGCTGGATGGTGCCACCGGCGGCAAAGGTAGCCATGTTGTCGACGATGAGCATGGTCAGGATCGGCTCGACGGTAGCGCCAGAGATGGTGGACTGGTGAATACCGACGCAGAACAGCAGGTTAGCAAGGGTGTAGATGAGGATAACAGCCCACGGACCGGCGTTCATGATGCTCTTGAGCGGGTTGGAGATGCACGTGGAGATGATGGTGCACAGATCGGTGCCGGCGCACACGGCGAGCAGGGCTGCGGCAAGAGCGAAGACCGCGAGGTTAAGCAGCATCGGAATCATGACGTTGAAGGAGTTGGAGACCGCGGGAGGCACGCCCTCGCCCAGCTTAACCTTGAGCTTCTCGACGCCAGAAATCTTGATGAAGAGCGAGACGGAAAGCAGGGCGATGATAATAGCCGAGAACAGACCGTTGGTGCCGGTGTTGGCAGTCGAAAGGGCGCCCGTGACCTCGGCGGAGGTGATCTTGTCGGTGAGCAGTGGGCTCGTGGCGGCAAGCGAGGCGGTGATCTGCTGCGGCATCATGATGACGAAGGCAGAGATGGCGACGACCACGCAAGCGAGCGGGTTATCGAAACGCTTGTTCTTGGCGAGGCTGTAGCCAATCAATCCGGCCAAGATAATGGCAGAGACGTTGAGGGTGCCCAGCGTAATTGCCGAGCCCCACGTCTGAAGGTTGGCAAGGCCCGCCGCATCGAGCGGGAACAGAGGGAACACGACGTTGTTAATAAGAACCGCGATACCCGCAAGGATATAGAGCGGCGTGATGGTCGCGAAGGCGTCACGCAGGGAACGCAGGTGAACCTGGTTTCCCACCTTCGCAGAGACCTCGGCAAACTTGTCGAGGAAGCTCTTTCCGTTGTCACTGGCCATGATTGCTCCTAACTTTCAAATCCGGCCTTTTCCTATGCGCACGGTGGTCTGTCGCCCTCTGCCACCAGATGTGCCATGTGTTGCGCGCGGCGGCGCGCGGTCTGGGCGTTCGCCCGGTCGCTAATCAACCACGTGGGTCGTGGCGACCTGTTTGAGCCAGGCCGCCGACTTCTTAAGGCGGCGCTTGTAGCCGTCCATGAGATCGACCTCGACAAAGCCGTAACGATTCTTAAAGGCATTGGCCCAAGACCAGTTATCGATGACGGCCCAGTAGTGATAGCCCCGGCACTTGGCGCCCTCGTCGATGGCCTTGGCCACCCACTCCAGGTGCTGACGTACAAAGTCGACGCGGTAGTCATCCTGGATGGTTCCTTCGGCGTCACGGTTCTTGTATTCGTCCATGATGCCGATGCCGTTCTCGGAAACGAACCACTCAAGATCGGGGTAGTTCTTAGCGCAGTCCATGCCAAAGTCGTAGAGGCCCTGCGGGTAGATCTCCCAGCCGCGGCTCTCGTTCATAACGGCGTCGGGCCATACGTACTCGTCGGCAAAGTGCGGCAGGCCGTACTGGTCGACCTTGCTCGCCGGCGCCTGAACACGCGTGGGGTGGTAGTAGTTGCAGCCGAGCCAGTCGACAACACCCTGCTTAAGGATCTCTTGGTCGCCGGCGCGGAACGGGAGCTTAACGCCGCCCTCGGCCAGGCTGTCGAGCACGTCGGCAGGAAGCTCGCCCTTGGTGATGAGGTCGAGCCACCAGCGGTTGTTGATGCCGCTGGTCATGCGCACGGCCTCGAGGTCCGCCTCGCTGGGGTTCTCCTTGGTGTAGACCGGGGTAAAGCAGTTGATCATGCCGATCTTGGCATCGGCGCGAATAGCGCCCTCGTCATAGGCGCGACGATAGTTGGCCACGGCCAGCGCGTGCGCCAGCGAGATGTGATACTGCACGGTGCGGGCGCGGTTGAAGTCGTGGAGCTGCGGGAACCACACGCCCTCCTGATAGCGCTGCTCGGGCTCGACGATGGGCTCGTTAAAGGTGAACCAGTACTTAATCTCCTGGCCAAACTCGTGGAAGGCGACGTCGGCGTAATGTGCGTAAGCCTCGACAACCTCACGGCTCTCCCAGCCGCCACGGTTAAAGAGGTAGGTGGGCATGTCAAAGTGGTACAAGTTGACAAACGGCTCCAAGCCGGCTTCGCGAGAGGCGCGGAACAACTCGTGATACCACGCGGCACCTTCCTCGTTGAGGTTGCCGTCGGCATCGAGCAGACGGCTCCACTGGATGGAAGTGCGATAGGTATCCAGACCCAAGTCCTTCAAAATGCGAAGGTCTTCCTGGTACTTGGCCATAAAGTCATTGCCGGCGTAAGAGCCAACGCGGTTGTAGAACGAACCCAGATCCTGGATGGACCAGGTGTCCCACAGGTTCTCGAGCTTGCCGCCCTGGTTCCACTGACCCTCAGTCTGCGGGCCGGACATAGCAGCGCCAAAGAAGAAGTCGTTGGGCAGCTGATACTGTGCCATCAAAGTCCTCGCTTTCGTGTTCTAGAGCTTCCGGTTGGAGACGGGTTTGCTTTGGCAGGTTATCCGGCGCGGGCGCGCACCGGCCATACCGATATCCAACCCGCCAAAACAAAACCGTCCCCAAACGGTCGATCCTGTTGTGCGGAAGGATTCCGTTCGTTGCTTAAACTATAGCGCTCTAATTTTAAAGGTAAAGCGTCTTTTTCTTTTTTCTTTCTCGAACTTCTTAGATAAAAGTAATATGGATGCCCTGTTGAGGGTTATACTTACTTTTTGTATTCATATATGTCGGAAAGGAGGTTCCATGATTCCCAAATACGAGGCGATAGCTGCAGATATTCGTCGAAGTATCGAGGATGGCGCTCTTAAACCGGGCGACAAGCTTCCCACCGTCGTTGAGTTCTGTGAGCTCTATAGCGTTTCCAAAATCACCGTCAAACGAGCTATCGAGCAAATCACCGAGGAAGGTCTTATTACCAGCCGGCGCGGATCGGGTACCTACGTTAAGGACACGGCGGGACTTCCCGGCCAGGCGTTTTTCCAGGGCAAAAACGACCGTGCCCAGGGCTTTTCGTATGAGCACCGCAGGGAAAAGGTGACCTCGGTGGTCTACGATTTCTCGATTGTTAATCCACCAGCGGACATCGCAGCCCAGCTGGGAATTGCCGAGGATGACTTTGCCTATCACGTCGTGCGCGTGCGTCAGGCCGATGGGAAGCCCATCGTTATCGAGTACACCTACATGCCCCTCGAGCTGATTCCAGGCCTTAAAAAGAAGGACCTGTACGGATCGGTCTACCATTTCATCCGCGAGCAATGCAGGCTGATAATTTCGAGCTTCCACCGTACCATTCGCGCCGTGGCAGCAACCGAGGAAGAAGCCAATCGCCTGGACACCAAACCTGGCTCTCCCCTGCTCGAGCTCACCCAGATTGGCTTTTTGGACAGCGGCGCCGCCTTTGAGTATTCGGTCTCGCGCAACGTTGGCGACCGCTTTGAGTTGCACAACGTAACGTTGGCATAGGTTTTTGTAGTCATCCGGGCGCTCGCTTTGAGCTGTTTTGTGCAGCGCCCGCACAACACAATGGGGGTATAAACATGTCCGATTTGATTAAGCTGACGCCGATCTTTCACGAGAAGATCTGGGGCGGCCGCCAGCTCGAAACCGTATTTGGTTACGACATTCCCGATGGTCCCATCGGTGAGTGCTGGGCCATCTCGGCCCACCCCAACGGCGACTGCCAGATCGCTGAGGGCCCGTACGCCGGCCACACGCTGTCGTGGCTGTGGGCCGAGCACCGCGAGCTCTTTGGCAACTGTGAAGGCAAGGAGTTCCCGCTGCTCATCAAGATTCTGGACGCCAAGGACGACCTTTCGATCCAGATTCACCCCAACGACGAGTACGCCGCCAAGCACGAGAACGGCAGCTTGGGCAAAACCGAGTGCTGGTATGTGCTGGACTGCGAGCCCGGTGCCACGATCATTGTCGGCCAGCGCGCCAAGGACCGCGTCGAGGCCGCACAGATGATCGAGGAAGGCCGTTGGGACGACATGCTCAACGTGCTGTCGATCCACAAGGGCGACTTTTTCCAGATTGATTCCGGTACCGTGCATGCCATCAAGACCGGCACGCTCATTTTGGAGACGCAGCAGTCGAGCGACGTGACATATCGCCTGTACGACTACGACCGTCCCGGCACCGATGGCAAGCTGCGCCCGCTGCACATTGAGCAGAGCCTCGACTGCATTGACTTTGATGCTCAGGCTCCGACCGACGGCACGGTGACCGCGCCCGAAGTCGATGGCGTGACCGAGCTCGAGTCTAACTCCTGCTACACCGTCGATCGTGTGCGCGTCGACGGCAGCAAGACCCTCGACCAGCGCTGGCCCTTCATGTGCCTGTCGGTCATCGACGGCGAAGGCACCGTCTGCGGCGACCCCGTCCACAAGGGAAGCCACCTGCTGGCCCCGAACACCGTCAGCTCCATCGACCTCGAAGGCAAGATGGAACTGA
>DBEYTJ010000160.1:0-35246 GCA_048181065.1 Collinsella sp. | reverse complement strand
GGCCATGCAGGAGGATGCCGAAGCCGCATCCGATGATGCCGGCGATGACTGTGCCGTCAATGCCGGTGCCGACACCGACGCCGACAAATAGCCTTTGTGGCGAAAGCCTCTGCGGGGAAACCTGCGGAGGCTTTTTCTTTTTGTTGATTGGGGACAGACTTAAATGAGCGTTTTCACGCATTTAAGTCTGTCCCCAATCAACATTGCTGCGGCGCTTTGCTCGGCTAAAGCGTACAATAGCGCCTATGTGAAAGGGGAACAGATGATCAACGAAACTATGTATGCTCGCGGTGCGGAAAGCTCCATCATCCGCGAGATTTTTAGCTATGGCCTTGAGCGCAAGGCGCAGATTGGTGCGGAAAATGTATTCGATTTTTCGCTGGGTAACCCGAGCGTTCCGGCGCCCGCTGCCGTGGCGGAGTCCATTAAGAAGGCCTTGGAGCTGCCGAGTGACCAGCTGCACGGATACACGCCCGCACCGGGCCTGCCGCAGTGCCGTACCGCCGTGGCTGAGTCGCTCAACCGCCGCTTTGGTACGAGTTATGAGGGCAAGGATGTCTTTATGACCGTGGGCGCCGCGGCTTCGCTCACCTGCACGCTCAACGCCGTTACGAACCCGGGCGATGAGGTTATCGTCATTGCACCGTACTTCCCGGAGTATCGCGTGTGGATTGAGAAAGCCGGCTGTACGTGTGTCGAGGCGCTCGCCAATGAAGATACGTTCCAGCTGAGTGTGGACAACGTGCTCAAGGCGATTACCGATAAGACGACTGCCGTCATCATCGACTCGCCGAATAACCCGACCGGCGCCGTGTATACGCGCGACACGCTGACGCGACTGGCCAGTGTTTTACGCGAGGTCAACGCCAAGCGCGATCCCGAGAACCCGATTATGCTCATCTCGGATGAGCCGTATCGCGAGATTGTCTATGGCGCCAAGGTGCCTTGGGTGCCTTCGATCTACGAGCACACCATCGTGTGCTACTCGTATTCCAAGTCGCTGTCGCTGCCGGGCGAGCGCGTGGGTTGGATTTTGGTTCCCAACACCAATCCGCAGGCTGCGCGTCTGATGCCGGCTGTTGCGGGTGCCGCCCGTACGCTGGGCTTCGTGTGCGCGCCGGCGCTCTTCCAGCGCGTAATTATCGACTGCATCGATGAGCCGAGTGACGTTGAGGCCTATGCGCGCAACCGCACCGCGCTTACCGATGCACTAGCGGAGTACGGCTACACGTATGTTGAGCCGGATGGTGCATTCTACCTGTGGGTGAAGGCGCTGGAGCCCGATGCGAACGCTTTCTGCGAGCGCGCGAAGAAGTATGAGCTGCTCGCGGTGCCCTCGGATAGTTTTGGCATGCCGGGCTGGTTCCGCTTGGGCTACTGTGTGAGCTACGAGACTATCGTTAACTCACTGCCCGCCTGGAAGCAGCTGGCCGACGAGTATTGTCAAAAGTAAAGCGCTCTGCTTACAATGTTTTACGTGAAACGGGGTTTGGTTTTAAGCCAGACCCCGTTGTCTATGCCGTTGTGTGATTGGGATGAAGCAGTTTTACGACTGCCGAAAGCTATGCGTACAATGAATATACGCGACGGCCATACCGGATAAGGAGACCCGATGCCCTACCTTCTTTCTTGTGATATTCATACTCATACGCTGTTCTCCGCGCATGCGTACTCAACCATTGAGGAGAATGTGTACTGGGCGGCGGAACGTGGCCTGCAGGTGCTCGGATCCGCCGACCATCTGAGCTCTATGGTTACGGCTTGCCACAACGACCTGCGCAGTTTCCAGTTCTTTATTAACCAGGATATCTGGCCGCGCATTTGGGGCGGCGTGCTGGTGCTTCGCGGCGCCGAGGTCGATATCGTTTCGCTGGACGGAAGCTTGTTTGGCGAGGACATTCCCGTGTCGCTCGATATTGCCGGCGATTCGTACAGTCACCAGCATTCGCTGTTCGATTTGGTGACGCGTAATTTGGATTATTTGGTGGCAAGCGTGCATAATCCGCAGTTTGCCGAGGGCGCGACGCTGGCTCAAACGACTCAGATGTACATCAATGCCCTGGAGCACCCCAAGGTGTTCATGCTTGGGCATACGGGTCGTTCGGGCGTGCCGTTCGATATCGATGAGGTGCTGCTGGCGGCCAAAGCCAAGCACAAGATCATTGAGATCAACAACCATAGTCTTGAGCACGGTGCCGACACTGAGCATTGGGTCGTATGCCGCAAGATTGCCGAGCGCTGCGCCGAGCTGGGCGTGGGTATTGGTGTGTCGACCGATGCCCACATTGGTATGGCCATTGGCAAGCTCGAGCACGCCCGCAAGTTGCTCGACGAGATTCACTTCCCGCTGGACCTGATCGTGACGCGCGACCGCGAGACGCTGCTGCGCGAGATGGCGGCAGCCGGCGTATGCGACCTGCGCAAGGGGATGTAACGAGACTCATATGTCCAACGAAAGGGGGCGGTCCAGACGGGCCGCCCCCTTTCCTGTCCCAAAAATCTACCGGGGTGGATTAGCGGCGCTCGAGGACCGCTACCGTCTCGGTGTGGTCGGTATGAGGGAACATGTCGACCGGGGTGATCTTGAGCAGGCGATAGCCACCGTCGAGGAGCTGGTGCAGGTCGCGCTCTTGGGTCACGGGGTTGCAGCTGATATAGGTGATGCGGCGCGGCTTAAGTGCGCAGGCGGCCTCGAGGAACTCGGGGGTAGAGCCGGCGCGCGGCGGGTCGATGGAAAGGACGTCGACGCGCTCGTTGTTATCTGCGGCATCTAGGATGTAGTCGGTGGCATCGTCGGCCATAAACCAAGCGCTGCGGGTGAGGCCGTTGAGCTCGGTATTGCGACGTGCGTCGGCAATGCCCGCCGGGTTGCGCTCCACGCCGAGCAGCATAATGCCGACACCTCTGTCCTGGGCATCCTTCGCGGCGCACAGGCCGATAGTTCCGCTACCGCAATAGGCATCCATGAGTACGTCACCCTGCTGCAGATCCATACCGTCAATGGCGAGCTGATAGAGCAGTTCGGTTTGCTGCGGGTTGGTCTGATAAAACGCGGTGGGGGAGATATCGAAGTCGCAGCCGAGCAGCTGATCGCGCATGCACTCGGCACCATAGACGATACGAGTTTCCTCACCCAAGATGGCGTTACCGGGACGGGCATTGATATTTTGGGCAACGGTGACGATATGCGGATCGAGTGCCGCGACGGCCTCAAAGAACTCCTGTGCATGCGGTAAGTCACGCTGGGCGGTCACGAGTGTAACCATGACCTGGTCTGTACGCCAACCGCAGCGGACGACGGCATAGCGAAGCAAACCAAGATGCTTGTCCTCATTAAAGGCGGGAATATGCAGCCGCTCAGCTTCGCGTGCGATGCCGTTGAGAATCTGACGAGCGCCCGGCGCCTCGACAGGACATTCGGGTACGGCAACGATTCTGTGCGTGCCGCGCTCAAAGAAACCGCAACGGACAGTGCCCTCTCTGCCAGGGGCAAAGGGAGTGGCAGCCTTATGACGAAAGCCGCGCGGCGCAGGATATTTACCCGGGTCGCCCAGGGTGACGCCCATACCGCGAATAGGATCAACGGCGATACCCTCGCGCTCACAAAGCTCGGCAAACAGCTCCTCCATAGCAGCCTGCTTAGCTGCCAACTGCTTTTTATAAGGACGATTGAGCGCCGTGCACCCACCGCAAGATTTCATGATCGAACAGGGAGACTTGGGGTCCACAGTTTTACGAGCCGGCTTGGCCGAGTCTTTGCGAGAACCCTTGGGATGAACGTGAGGCGCTTTATCCCCGCCCTGACGAGAGCCAGAACGCTTGGCCTTAGCCTTGCTCTTGGCCGACTTGCTTTTTGCAGCTTTAGAAGACTTGGATTTCGTAGAAGATTTCTCCTCCTTCGACCCCTCAGCCGCCTCCACCAAAGCACGACGAGCCCTACGCTCCGCACGAGATTCTGCCATGAATTAACCCCACTATTAAATAAAAGAAAAGTCCGAAGCAATTGTACCGTGCATTCAACGTGCCCGTTTGGAGAGGAGGCTATTTAAGGTTCCGCGCCGGGCGCCACTCAGCCGGGTGCTCCAATCTAGTGCTCCATGCGCGCTTTTCGTCTTGCGCAGGACTGTAGAGCAGGAAACTTAATTACGCGCCGCTCCCCGCCCGCGCCGGGCAAACACTCTCTTGTACTTTATCAAGGTAGAGTGTATGATTCTGAACGTTACATGACTCACTTTACCTAACTAAAGTGCTACCAAGGGGGATACCATGAATGCCGATATGTCTCGTCGTCAGTTTGTTGGTCTAGCCGGTTCGCTTGCCACGGTGCTTGGCCTCGGCCTGGTAGGCTGCGGCGGTGGTGCCGATAAGGGCTCCGCCGCCGGTTCTGCTGCAGCCAAGGACGTGAAGGGCGCTGCGGAGTCCAAGAAGCTCGTGGTGGGCTTTGACAAGTCCTATCCTCCGTATGGCTTTGTAGGCGACGATGGCGAGTACACCGGCTTTGACCTCGACCTTGCCAAGGCCGTTGCCGATAAGCAGGGCTGGGACGTTGAGTTTGAGGCTATCGACTGGGATGCCAAGGACACGCTGCTCAACTCGGGTGCCATCAACTGCATCTGGAACGGCTTTACCATGGAGGGCCGCGAGGACGACTACACGTTCTCCGAGCCGTACATGCTCAACGAGCAGGTGCTCGTGGTCAAGAAGGACGCGGGTATCAAGAGCTGGGACGATCTTGCCGGCAAGACCGTGATTACCCAGACCGATTCCGCGGCGCAGGATGTGCTCGAGGGCGACCAGAAGGATCTGGCCGCGACGTTTGCCACGCTCGATACCATCGGTGAGTACAACACGGCGTTTATGCAGCTCGAGAGTGGCGCAGTCGATGCCGTTGCCTGTGACCTCTCGATCGCTCAGTATCAGCTTGCCGCCAAGCCCGATGCCTATACGCAGCTCGATAAGCCGCTGTCCAGCGAGCACTACGCCGTTGGCTTTAAGAAGGGCGACACCAAGTCTGCCGATGCCGTGACCGAGTCGCTCAAGGCACTCTACGAGGACGGCACGGTCAAGGACCTCTGCGATAAGTACGCAAGCTATGGTCTATCTTTCGATAATTGGGTGCTCAAGTAATGTCTATTCAGGTCATGATGCAGATGCTTGGCCAGGGATTCTTGGTCAGCTTGCAGCTGTTTGTGCTGACGCTGCTGGGGTCGATTCCGCTGGGAATCCCCGTGGCGTTTATGCGCATGAGCAAAATTGCGCCGCTCCGCTGGATTGCGCGCATCTACATTTCGGTCATGCGCGGTACGCCGCTCATGCTTCAGATGTTTGCCATCTACTTTGCCCCGTACTACGTGTTCGGCATTTCGCTCACGCCCGATTCCAAGTGGACGGCGTGCGTCGCGGCGTTCATCATCAACTATGCCGGTTACTTTGCCGAGATCTATCGCTCGGGCCTGCAGTCCATTCCGCGCGGTCAATACGAGGCTGCCGAGGTATTGGGCTACTCGCGCATGCAGACGTTTTTGTATATCGTGATGCCACAGGTCGCCAAGCGCATTTTGCCGGCGATGGGCAACGAGATCATCACGCTGGTCAAGGACACGTCGCTAGCGTTCGCCATCGGCGTGGGCGAAATGTTCTCGACGGCCAAGGCGTTGGTCGCCTCGCAGGTGAGCATGGTGCCGTTTGCAATCGCGGCGCTGATTTACTGGGTCTTTAACTTTGTGGTCGAGATGCTGCTGGGCGCCGCCGAGAAAAAATTGGATTACTACCATGACTAGATCGTTCCGCCGTTCTAACGAACGGCGGACTGCTCGACGCTGCGCGCGTGCCTGACGGCCAATCTGCTCCTCAAGCCGTCGCTTGCGTACAGAAGTACGCGGCGCTCCTCTTTCGGAGCACATTGTCTCGCCAGTCACACGCTCGCTGACTTTTTAAACACATGGAGGTTCCCGTGTCCGGAACGGTAATGAATATATCGAACGCGCGTAAGGCGTTTGGCGGCAATGAGGTGCTCAAGGATATTTCACTCGAGGTCAAGCGCGGCGAGGTCGTGGCGATTATCGGACCTTCTGGTGGCGGTAAGTCCACGCTGCTGCGCTGCGCCACGCTGCTCGAGACGCTCGACGGCGGCTCGCTCTCGTTTGGCGACCTTGCCGTCGCGACGGATACGGGGTCGGGTGCGGTATATGCGAAAGGCGACGTGCCCAAGCAGGCGCGCTCGCGGTTTGGCCTGGTGTTTCAGAACTACAATCTGTTCCCGCACTATACCGTGATGAAAAACATCACCGATGCACCGATCCGCGTGCTTAAGCGCCCGCGCGAGCAGGCGGAGGCCCGCGCACACGAGCTTATTGCACAGATGGGGCTGACGGGCAACGAGAACAAGGTGCCCTGTGAGCTTTCGGGCGGTCAGCAGCAGCGCGTGAGTATTGCCCGCGCCCTGGCGCTCGACCCGGAAATCTTGTTCTTTGACGAGCCGACCTCGGCGCTCGATCCCGAGCTGACGGCCGAGGTTCTGCGCGTCATCAAGGATCTGGCCGCGCAGAATATGACGATGGTGATTGTGACGCACGCGATGCAGTTTGCCCGCGACGTTGCCGACCGCGTGGTCTTTATGGACGGCGGCCGCATTGTCGAGGAGGGTCCGGCCGAGCAGGTCATCGACCATCCGCGCGAGCAGCGTACCCGTGAGTTCTTGAGCCGTATAGAGGGATAGGCTCAGCTATTTACTCAACTGCTTATTGAGGTGATGCCGCCGCAGGTCTTACGGCCTGGGGCGGCATTTTATTTGCATTCGCGGGGTCCAATAATCGCCTCGCAAGCTTGCCCCCTCCTCTCGCCGCCCGTATCCATACGCGTGCCGAAAGGTCTGCATGGACAGGCGACTGCAAGGGTAGGGTGGTGGCATAGGACATTTGGAGGGTGAGTCGGATCGACTGCCGACCATGCTGCTCCCGGGACGGCACCGACCGCGAACTCTCCCCGTTGGCGTCGCGCAATGCGCGCGGCCCTGCAAGGAGGTCATCATGGGTGCTCCCAAGACTGGCAACGTAAGGAACGTGGTGCTCGTAGGCCAAGGCGGGGTGGGCAAGACTTCACTCGCCGAGGCCATGCTCCACCTTTCCGGTAAGACCGCCCGCCTGGGCGGCCACGACGGCACCAAGCCCACGCTCGACTATGACCCCGAAGAGGTCAAGCGTTCATTCTCCATCTCGACGACCATCGCGCCGATCGATTGGAAGGGCGCCCGCATCAACGTGCTCGATGCCCCGTGCTACCCCGATTTTATCGGCGACGCCTTTGCTGCGATGAGCGTCTGCGAGACGGCGCTGTTTGTGGTCGACGCCGAGGCCGGCCCGCAGCCGACGACGGTTAAGCTTTGGTACGCCGCCGAGGACCTGCGCCTGGCGCGTGCGGTGTTCGTGAACCGCCTGTCGCGTCCCGAGGCCAGCTTTACGACCACAATGGACCTGCTGCAGGAGCGTTTTGGCACGCGTTTGGGTGCCGTGACCCTCCCCTGGGGCGAGGGCGAGGACTTTGACGGCATTATCGACCTGGTGCGTATGAAGGCGCGCCACTGCAACGGCGCCGAGGCCGTTGAGTCGGAGATTCCCGAGGAGTATCGTGCCCAGGCCGAGGAGGCCCACGACCATCTGTGCGAGTTGGTGGCCGAGGCCGACGATGAGCTGATGATGAAGTACCTGGAAGGCGAGGAGACGCTGACGCAGGAGGAGCTCGAAGGCCTGCTGTCGAAAGCGATCGCCGAGCGCATCTTTGTGCCGGTCTTTGCGGGCGATTGCATTAAGGAGCAGGGCGTCAACTCGCTGATGGACGACATTGCCACGTACTTCCCGGCGCCGACTGACTACGGCGAGATGCCGCTCATCGACGGCGACTCGCTCAAGATCTCGAGTGACGATGACCGCCCGGTGGCTTTTGTGTTTAAGACCCTGGCCGACCCGCAGCAGGGTCGCATCAGCTTTATCAAGGTGCTGACGGGTACGCTTGAGCCGGGCCTTGAGCTGATCAATGCGCGCACGCGCAAGAGCGATCGTCTGGCTCACCTGTATGTGATGTGCGGCCGCGACATGACCGAGGTCGGTCACGCCTATGCCGGCGACATCATCGTGGCGCCCAAGCTGGCGGCCGAGACGGGCGATACGCTCTCGATTACCGGCAAGGTCGAGGCTGCGGCGTTTAAGTTCCCCAACTCGCAGTACCGCATCGCCATTGAGGCCGAGAATCGCGGCGATGAAGAGAAGCTCTACACGTTTATCGAGAAGGCCTGTAAGGCCGATCCGACCATGAGCATCGACCGCGACGAGGAGACCGGCCAGACTATCATCTCGGCGGTGGGCGAGGCGCAGGTTTCGGTGCTGCTCAATCGTCTTGAGGACCGTACCAAGGTCGTGGCCAAAAGCGTGCCGATCCGCATTCCGTATCGCGAGACCATCCGCCGCACGGCAAGCGCTCAGGGCCGCCACAAGAAGCAGACAGGCGGCGCCGGTCAGTACGGCGACTGCTGGCTGCGCGTGGAGCCGCTCATTGGGCCCGACGGCACGAGCGACGGCTATGAGTTTGTTGACGAGGTCGTGGGTGGCCGCATCCCGCGCTCGCTCATTCCCGCCGTGGACAAGGGCGTCCAGGAGACCATGAAGGACGGCATCATTGCCGGTTACCCGCTCACGGGCATCCGCGTGGCTGTGTACGACGGCTCGTATCATAGCGTCGACTCCAACGAGATGGCGTTTCGCGCGGCAGCTCGCATCGGCCTGCGCAAGGCATGCGCCGATGCCGACCCGGTGGTGCTGGAGCCCATCGAGGAAATCACGGTGACTATCCCCGAGAGCTACGCCGGCGCCGTGATGGGCGACATCTCGGCCTCGCGCGGTCGCGTGACGGGTATGGAGACCGATGAGCGCGGCGATACCGTTGTTATTGCCCAGGCGCCGCTGGCCGAGCTGACGGATTATTCGACGCGCCTGCGCTCTATCACGCGCGGCACAGGCGACTTTACCATGAAGCCCGCAGGCTATGAGCAGGTGCCTTATGACGTTCAGGCCAAGCTGGTCGAGCGCTATGAGGAGGGCCGCGCCAAGTAACGTGTGGCGTTGCCTGCAACATGCGTGCCGATGCAAGGGCCGCTCTGGGCAATCCAGGGCGGCCCTTTTTGATGCCCAGCGGGGCTGCAAATCGCTTCTTGGCGTGGCTCGGGACTAGTCCCCCGAGGCCTGGTTGCGGCCGGTGGCGTAGTCGATCTGCACGTGCGGCTGCAGGTTGTAGCAGTACACGTGGAAGCACAGGGTCTTGCCGTGGTCCTCGATCGATTGCGCCTCAAGGCGAACGCCGCGACAGACGAGTTCCTCTTCGTTGTACATGGGCGTGACGCGGTAGAGCACATGGTTGCCCGTGTCGCGGATGTAGTCGAGGACCTGCTCTTCAAACGGCAGCATGCCCGTCTCGTTGAGATAGCGCGTGCCGGTGAGGAGATTCTTGCGGTTGGCGTTTTCGCCGCAGAGCGACCAGGCGATGAGGTGGCAGCGGTTGTAGAGGCTCTGGCCTGGAATAAAGTCGTAGCGCTGCTGATGCCAACCGGCAGGGTGGATGCGCGAGATGTCGCCGCGCTTGCCCTGTCCGAGCGACTCAGGGCCTACGCAGGCGAGCGCCTTGCGAGTGCGGCCCAGGCTGTCGAGCTTGGAGAATTTCTTAAAGCAGCCTTCTTCGGTGGCACGCTCATACTCGTCAAGCGTGAACGACGGCGTGCCGAGCGGGTGCGTGCTGTCGGCGCGAAGGGCAACGTAGGGATTGCCCGCGTAGTCGGGAATGCTGCTGAGGTATACGCCGCGAGCGCGGTCGAGATCGGGGTTTTCCACCTCGTCGATGGGGGTGGCGGCGCTGTCCGCGGCAACGTTGCCGTTGGTGTTGGTCGCGGTGGATTCGGAGCCATCGCCGGAGTCCTCGGAGCTCGCTGTTCCCGATTCGAGTCGGGCAACCAGGTCTGCCTCGTCGTCGGTGCGGCTGGGACTCTCGTCTTGCTTCTCGGCCAGGGCTGCCGCCTGCTCATCACTTTGCGGCGAGAGCAGTCTGGGCGCCCCGTCGAGCGATCCCGTAAACAGCGCAAACCCCAGCACCACGGCGGTGCCGATGGAAAGTGCTTGCTTGTAGGCGGACTTGCGCGACATTGCGGCTCCTGGCTAGATGGTTGGGAATCTACCAGTCTAGCAGGTGCCGGCAGGGGCCGTTCTATCGAACAAATACTTAAGATTTGGGACAAACGCTACTGATTCATTTACCTCATATGGAGCCGCGGCGGCTGTGTATATAAAGCTATTCGGCGTTTCCCCAGATAATACCTGCCAAAATAAACCTGTCCCTTTTTGGCAGGTCAGAGCAGTTACGCCGTTTGTAAAACGGCGTAACCTAAAGGTTCATGTTGCCGTGGATGTAGGGGGTGACCTCGGGGGAGATATGGCCGCAGCCCAGCTCGCGCAGCGCGGACTCGATGGCGGCGGGCAGCGGGGTCTTGCCCTCGCCGTCGACGGTAGCACCGCCGAGGGCGGCGATCTTGGCGACATCTGCGGGCGCGGTCTCGATATGCATGCAGCCGCCGACCAAGCGCGCGCGAACCTGCGTCAGACCAAGATCGTGCAGGTAGTCCTCGCAGGCGCGGATTAAATCGACCTTCTCGCGCGTAAGCTCCTCGCCCGTGGGGACGCGCGTGGCAAGACAGGCTCCCGCCGGCAGGTTCCAAACGGGATAGCCCCATGCGCGCAGCAGCTCGCGCTCTTCGTCCTTGGTAAAGCCGACTTCCATGAGAGGGGAGCGTACGCCGAGCTCTTTTGCCGCGCGCATGCCAGGACGGTAGTCACCGCGATCGCTCGCATTGCTGCCATCGATGACGGTGGGAAAGCCGAGCGACTTGGCGTGGTTGACGATAGCGGTAAAGCCGGCGTGCTTGCAGTGGTAGCAGCGATTGGCATCGTTGCAGGCTACTTGGGGGAGCTGCAACTGATCGACCGAAAGATTGAGCACGGGGAGCTTAAAGTGCGGCTCCTCATTGGCTTGCCCGTCAACGGAGCGCTCAAACGAAGCCTGTTCAGGCGTGCCGATGAGCGGCGTGGTGAGGTGAACGAGAAGCGTGCTGTCAGGCATGATGCGGGCGCAGACCGCGGCTAAAAAGCTGCTGTCGACGCCGCCGGAAAAGCCGATGGCGACGCGTCCATATGCCAAAAGCAGCTGTTCGAGCGCTGCGAGTTTGTCCTGAAGCTCCTCTGCAGGTGCGGTGGTGTTTGAAAGCATGAAACGTTCCTTACCAATATGTGCTCGGTCGAAAACTATAATCCTATCGGGCTGCTTGTCATAAGACTTCTATCTATGTAACGAAGGCACAATATGCTATATACGTTATATACAAGTTTGTAAAGTGCGGTAGAGTGTCAGTAATGCAATCCGGTGAGGGGGCCGATATGATCAAGGCTGTAATTTTTGACATGGACGGAACGCTGGTCGATACCGAGCGTTTGGGCATTAAGGCATGGAAGGCGGGCGCTGCCGAGCTGGGGGTCGCGATTGATGAAGCGCTGATCCATCAGTTTATCGGTCGCACCCTACCCGATGTCATGGACATCCTTGATAAGCATTACGGCAGCCACGAAACCACCGAGGCGGTCTATGCCCGCCACAAGGAGATTCGCGATGAGATGGTCAAGACCGAACTGGAGCTTAAGGCCGGCGCCGCCGAGTGCATAGACGAGCTGCTGGCTGCGGGCTATCACGTGGGCCTTGCGACGTCGTCGCGCCTCGCTACGGCCGAACGCAACCTTAAGATGGTCGGCCTCTTTGACAAGTTTGAGACGGTGACCTGTGGCGAGGACGTCGTGCACGGCAAGCCCGACCCCGAGATGTATCTGCTCGCCTGCGAGCGCGCGGGCTTTGCCCCCGAGGAGTGCGCCGTGGTCGAGGATTCGCGCAACGGCTGCGTCTCGGGTATCACGGCCGGCTGTCATGTCTTTGCTGTGCCCGATATCGTGCCGCTGCCGCAGGACGTGGTGGATGGCTGCGAGGTCGTGCTCGACACGTTGTTCGATCTGGCGGCGGCGGTCAAGGCCGTGCACTAGGCAGTTGCGGCGTTGAAGCGAGCAATCAGCCGTCTTTGCACTTAAGCATAAGAGGTCCGGCAATGGTCGGGCCTCTTATGCTTAAGCGGCGTTTTGGCATACTGGCCGACGTGCTATAGATACGCGCCTAGGTTGATGGCGGTGGCTTCGGCGTGGCTGCTCGCCTGGGTGCTGGCGCGCTCGAGGAGGAACGGCCGCACGAGTTCTTGGCGGTTGATATCCTCTGCGGTGGTGACTGCGGCGACGGTGCGCGCTGCAGAGCCGACGCGGATATGCTTGGTCTTTGTCGGGACCTTGTTCTCGATTTGCTCCATCAGCAGTTGGACACCCTTGCGGCCAATCTCGTAGCCCGGGGGCGCTACCGTAGTGAGCGGGACCGATCCGCTCCAAGCGAGTGGGTTGCCGTCGCATCCGGCCACGCGAACCTGCTCGGGGACGGAGATGCCTTTGTCGACCAATGCCGAGATAACGCCCGAGGCCAACACGTCGGTCAGACCGACGACATAATCGGGGCGTTCGTTGGCGGGGCGCCCGGCAATCTGAGCGCCAATGCTGTAGCCGTCGGCTGCGGTATTCCACTCTCCGGCGTCAATGACCTCAATTTTGATATCGGGATGCAGGGCGAGGGCCTTGTGAATGCCAAGTACGCGCAGGGTGAGCTGCATAAATGCTGCTCGGCCGACGACGACAATATGATGCGCGCCGCGGGCGATGGCGAGCTCGGCGATAATGCGCCCCTGTGCCTCGTTGTCGGCCGCTACGTAGTAACCGGGCTCGGAGCAATGGATGTCCAGATGGACGATCGGCACGGGCATCTTGGTCATAGCGGGGTGCCAGTCGGGGGATGCCATGGGCTGAACCATGACGCCGGACATTTGCGTGCCCATAAAGTAGCGCAGGTAATGGTCCTGGAGAATATCGTCGTTATCGGCGTTGGCGATGAGTAGGTCGTAACCGTGCTTGCGGGCTTCGTTATGGGCGCCGCTGGCAATTTGGAGCGAAAAGCCGTGATCGAGACGGGGGAGCACCAGGCCAAAGGACTTGGTGGCGCCGCCTGCGAGCTGACGGGCGCTTTGGTTGGGCAGGTAGCCAAGGCGGTTGATGGTCTCGTTGATGAGTTTGAGGGTCTCGGGGCGCAGCTTTTCGGGGTGGTTGAGTGCGTTGGAAACCGTGCCCAACGAAACCCCGGCCTCGCGCGCGACGTCGCTGATTTTTACCTTTGCCATAGCGGCCCCTTTGATGCGTTTCAAGTACAAGCCAGATTGTAGCATCGCCTGTCCCTAGGGTGTCAAAACCTGCCAATTAGGGACAGGTTTATTTTGGCAGGTTTTATCATGGCAAACGCTGGAGCCCAAGCCACCACAAAGGCGCCTGTCCCCATCGTGGTGGTTTGGGCATGTGTGCATCGGGTGGTATCTAAGTTGAGATACCACTTCTGGTATATCAGCTTACGCTTGCGTGAGTACAATACTCGAACGTTATACGTCTCAGCGCCTCCCGTGCGTGGACGTCTTGCAGTCACGCGAACGAAGGGATTCATCCTATGTGCGGAATTGTCGGCTACACCGGCTCTGATATTGCAAAGAACATCCTGGTCACGGGCCTCAAGCGTATGGAGTATCGCGGCTATGACTCCTCGGGTGTCGCGCTCGAGGTGGGCGAGGGCGCCGCGGCGCACCTCGATGTCATCCGTCGCGTGGGCAAGGTCGCGGGCTTGGAGAGCGAGCTTTCCAACATTGACAGCGACGCTACCTGCGGTATCGGCCACACCCGTTGGGCCACTCACGGCAAGCCTTCCGTCGTTAACGCTCATCCCCACACCAGCTGCGACGGTCGCATTGCCATCGTCCACAACGGCATTATCGAGAACTTCGCCGAACTGCGCGAGGAGCTGGAGGGCCGCGGCCATCACTTTAAGAGCGAGACCGATACGGAGGTATTCGCGCATCTGATCGAAGAGGCCTATGCCGAGACGCGCGACCTGATGGCCTCCGTGCGCGAGGCTTGCACCCACGTGGTAGGCGCCTACGGCCTGGCTGCCGTGTGCGCCGACGAGCCCGGCGTGATCGCCGTGGCCCGCAAGGATTCCCCGATTGTGGTCGGCGTGGGCGAGACCGGTTCCTGCGTCGCCTCCGACGTGATCGCGCTCATCGACGCCACCCGCGATGTCGTGGTGCTCGAAGACGGTCAGTTTGCCAAGCTCACGCCCGCGGGCGTCGAGTATACCGACGAGGCGGGCAATGTCATCGAGCCCAAGGTCACCCACATCGATTGGGATCTGGATATGGCCGAAAAGGGCGGCTATCCCGACTTTATGCTCAAGGAAATCCACGAGCAGCCGCGCGTCGTGCGCGACACGCTGGTTGGTCGTATGACGCCGGCCGGCGAGCTCGACATCGACGAGCTGGGCCTTTCGCTCGAGGAGCTCAACGACATCGACCGCGTCTACGTGATCGCTTGCGGCACCAGCTATCACGCTGGCCTCATTGCCAAGAATCTCATTGAGGGCTGGGCTCGCATTCCCACCGAGGTGGAGGCTGCAAGCGAGTTCCGCTATCGCAACCCCATCATCACGCCGACGACGCTCGTCGTTGCCGTGTCCCAGTCGGGCGAGACGGCCGATACCCTTGCCGCCATTCGCGATGCGCGCATCAAGGGCGCCAAGGTCTTTGGCATCACCAACGTGGTGGGCAGCCCTGTGGCGCGCGAGAGCGACGGCGTCATCTACACCAAGGCCAACAAGGAGATCGCGGTCGCCTCGACCAAGAGCTTCATCGGCCAGGTTGTGAGCCTGACGCTGCTGGCTCTGCTGCTGGCGCAGGTCAAGTACCGCCTGACCACCAAGCAGGCGCGCATGCTGTTCCGCGAGCTTTCCGATACAGCCGAGCAGATCCAGTGGATTTTGGACACGCAGGCCGAGGCCGTGCACGAGGCCGCCCTGCTGTGCAAGGACGCGCAGTCGGCACTGTTCGTGGGCCGCGGTATGGGTGCCGCCATCTCCTACGAGGGCGCACTCAAGCTCAAGGAGGTCAGCTACCTGCACGCCGAGGCGTATGCTGCCGGCGAGATGAAGCACGGCCCCATCGCGCTGATCGATCCGGGCTTCCCCGTCATCGCCGTGGCCACCAAGAGCGCTACCTACGACAAGACCGTGTCGAACCTTATGGAGTGCAAGGCGCGCGGTGCCAAGGTCATCGTCGTTGCCACAGAGGGCGACGAGGAGATCAACAAGATCGCCGACTGTATCATTCGCGTGCCGGCCGTCCGCGACGTGTTCAGTCCCATCACGGCGAGCGTCCCGCTGCAGCTGCTCGCCCGCGAGGTTGCCATCCTGCGCGGCTGCGACGTCGACCAGCCCCGTAACCTGGCGAAGAGTGTCACAGTAGAGTAGTTGGTTCCGCCGTTCTAGCGACCAAGGCCCGGCTCCGTTGTGGCGGAGTCGGGCCTTGTTGCATTTGCTCAGATAAAACCTGCCAAAATAAACCTGTCCCTTTTTGGCAGGTTAGCGGAGCTTGCTGGTCTCGAAGTACTTGGGATATTGGTCCAGGACCTCGGTCTGGTTGCGGAACATCATATGCAGGTGCTTGCTGACCAAAAAGCTCGCCTCGATGGGGTCGCGGCCGGCGATGGCGCGGCGGATTTGCTTGTGCTCGTTAACAATCTCCTGATTGTCGAGCGTCTGCGTGGCGGCGCGCAGCCAGCGGAAGCGCTCCAGGTCGGCATTGGTCTCTTCGAGCCACGACCATACGGTGCTGCGGCATGCGATGCTAAAGATCATGCGGTGCATGAGGTTGTCGCTTAAAAAGAAGCCGATGCGATCCTCCTCGGCCATGGTCTTTTCCTGCAGCGCGATGGCTCGGTCGAGCTGCTCGATGCCTGCCGAGGTGGCACGGGCACAGCACTCCACAATCACCTGCTTTTCCAGGTGCTCGCGAATGTAGCAGGCGCTCTCGGCAAGAGTGAGGTTGATGGGCGAGACATAGGTGCCGCTTTGGGGCACGGTACGCACCAGGCCCTCTTGCGCCAGACGCACCAGCGCCTCGCGCACAGGGGTGCGCCCCATATCCAGGTCGTCGCAAAGCTGCTTGACGCCCAGCTTTTCGCCCGGCTTGTAGTCCAGGTAGACGATTTTGCGTCGAATGGTGTGGTAGGACTGATCCTGTAGGCTCATTTCCTGCTCGCCGACGTGCATCGATTCTTCCATAGTGCCTCGCAACCGTTCTATCACACTCATATATCAGCTGTTAATTATGCCGCGAATCAGCTCTCCGTGGTGGGTAATTCGGCTGTTGCCCAAGAACTATTGCGGCATCTTGGTCTGTGTTTGCGCAAGGCTGTGCTCAATGTTGCCGTATCATAAGCCGTCGCAAACGTGAAATAGAAAGAAGGAATCCCATATGCAACTGGCGAATATCGTACGCGAGCGCTGGAAGGGCGTCTTGTTCTGCCTGATCGTCGCCATCCCCGCGACGTTACTCGGCAAACAGATTGAGGTGGTCGGCGGTCCGGTGTTTGCCATCCTCTTTGGCATGGTCCTGGCACTCGTCTTTCCCAAGAATCGTCGCGAACAGCTCGCCGCCGGTGTCACCTATACGTCTAAAAAAGTCTTGCAGTACGCGGTAATCCTGCTTGGCTTTGGCATGAACCTCTCGCAGATTCTGTCCAAAGGCGCTCAGTCGCTGCCGATTATCGTGGCGACGATCTCGACCTCGCTTGTCATCGCTTTCGTGCTCTGCCGCGTTATGAACGTGCCGGGCAAGATCGCGACGCTTGTGGGTGTGGGTTCGTCGATTTGCGGCGGTTCTGCCATCGCCGCGACCGCACCCGTCATCGATGCCGACGATCGCGAGATCGCCCAGGCTATTTCGGTCATCTTCCTGTTTAACGTTATCGCGGCGCTCGTGTTTCCGACGCTCGGCGGCATGCTCGGGCTGACCAACGAGGGCTTTGGCCTGTTTGCCGGCACCGCCATCAACGACACCTCGTCGGTAACGGCTGCGGCGAGCGCCTGGGACAGTATGCATCCCGGCGCCAATGTGCTCGAAAGCGCCACGGTGGTCAAGCTTACCAGGACGCTGGCCATTATTCCCATTACGTTGGTTCTCGCTTGCTGGCAGATGCATCTGGCGCGCAAGGCCGGCGGCGACGCCAAAAGCACGTTCTCGCTTAAACGCGCGTTTCCCATGTTCGTGCTGTTCTTTGTGCTGGCGAGCGTAATCACTACGGTGCTTCAGCTTCCTGCATCCATTACGGCGCCCATCAAGGAACTGTCGAAGTTCTTTATCGTGATGGCCATGGCGGCTATTGGCTTTAATACCGATATCGTCGAGCTGGTCAAAAAGGGCGGCAAGCCCATCGCATTGGGCTTTTGCTGCTGGATTGGCATTGCTTGCATGAGTTTGGGAATGCAGCACGTGCTGGGAATCTGGTAGAGAAGTAACTGATTTGCGTGCTGCGTGCTGGCGAGCGCATGTCCGCGGTGGAGCGATAGGAGCTCTTGCGGGTATGGCTTGTCCGCAGGTTGATAGGTCCCGAAGAGCTCTTATCGCCCCGCCAGGATGGCGATGCGGGGCAACTCATATACTCGCAGGACGGTGGCTTCTGCCCTATAGTGTTTGGTGAGCAATATCGTTCAATTTTGAAACACTCGCTCGCGCAGCCGTCGGTGGCGGCGTGGCGCCGAGGACGGGGCGCAATATGAACAGTGACGCCAAGCTACAAATCTTGATCGAGGCCTTGGCTGCTGCCGGGGCCTCGGCGTTGGCAATCGATGGGCGTGGACGCGTGGCGATTTCGACCATGGATGATGTCGCGCTCGAGCAAGATGTCGCGGCATTTGTCGCCGAGCGCCTGGGGCGCGTGGGCAACGGCACGCGCCTGGTGATGGGACATGCGGGAGGGCGCTTGAGCCTTACGGTGCGTCCGGTCGCCAAGGAATACGGCGCGCTTTGGGTAGTCGTGGTCCGCGAGGTGCACGGTGTGGCGGCACATGCGGGTATTGAGTGGCTTAACGCAGATGAGGTCGAGGCGCGCTACGAGGCAAGCGCGTACGGCATTGTCGAGGGTGCCGCTGCGGTCGCTGGTCCCGTCTGCGAAAGCTATGCCCGCGGCGTGCCCCTCATGTTGGAGGGCGAGCTGGGTGCCGGCCAGGCAGAGATTGCAAAACGCCTCTATCTGGATGGGCCTTATGCTGACGAACCCTTTGTGTCCGTGGCACTTGACGAGCTCACAGATCGCGGCTGGCGCCATCTGCTCAAAAGCTCGGAATCGCCGCTGTTCCAGGCGAGGCTGACCCTTTGTATTGGCGGCTGGCATGCACTTTCGCCGCAGCGTCTGCGCGAGCTTGTCTCTACGATGACCGACACGGCGCTGGCCGCGCGTTGCCATGTGGTTCTGACGGCAAACGATATGCCGGGCGGTGGCGAAAGCGATCAGGCCGCTTTTGTAACCGAGCGCTTGGCGTGCGCAGTAAGTGTGGCGCCTGCGATTGCCGAGCAGGGTGGCGCATCGAAAAAGGTTGCGCGGTATTTGTCATATCTGTCAGATGCCTTTGGAACTGCCGCTCCGAGTATGTCCGAGGAGGCTGCCTCGATGCTCAACGGCTATCGCTGGCCACGCAACTATCTGCAGCTGCGCGAGGTCTCGGAACGACTCTATATATTAGTAGGGTCGGGTGTGGCGGAGCGCGAAGTGGCGGAGGAGGTGCTCGCCCAGGAGGACGTCATCAAAACCGCAACCTTTGGCGCTCCGACGCTCGACAGCGATCTGTATATCCTGCGTCCACTGGCCGATACCGAACGCGATATCGCGCGGCTGGTCGTAGGCCACCTTCAGGGCAACCGGACCCGCGCTGCCGAGGTGCTGGGAATAAGCCGCACGACCCTGTGGCGCTTGCTGAAGGACGACGACCGCTGAGCGAGGCGCCCGTGACCGCGTGCGGCGCGTGTGCTACAGTCCAAAGCAGTAATGTTTCGATTGTGTTACGGCGTGCGGGGGCGTATGGCGGAGACTTCAAAACCAAACCGGAATAGACGGAGCGCGGCTCCAGTTAACCGCCGCACGACGTCCCGGACGTGGGGCAAGCACGCGTCGGGGTTCGACGGTTCGTTCAAGCGCACCAAATACGGCTATCCTTCGGCAAGCGCTCGCTTGGCCATGCAGGCCGAGTCGACGCTGTGGGGGCGCAAGCGCGTGGTGGGCTCTAAGCTTAAGCACGACGGAACGCTGGGCTATATCAGCCGCGGTGCGGCTCGCCGCAGTGGGCTCAATCCTGCTGGCTGGCATCGTTATGTGCCGATTACAGTTGTTGTTGCGGTGATTGTGATCGCACTTGCCGCGCTCGGCTACGCTGGCGGCGGGGTCGACCTGAGTGCGATGTTCAAATCTGCTGAGCTCGCGCATGCCGGCACGGAGCTTGTCGAGGGCGCTCAGGCACAGACGGGCGTGGCGTCTCAGCGCGGTATTGTTGCCGCTGCCGCAACGATCACCGATGCCCAAAAGGGCGAGGATACGGACAGCGAGGTTAGCGAAACCAGTGCAAACGGCGCGGGTTCGCAGGTCACGCCCGTAACATAAGGCCAATAAGTCACAGAACCATCACACCAAGTCGCCGTTTGGGGCCAATGAGTGAGCAAAAAAGCAGCAATGTTGTTTCATATAGAACTCATTAGTCACAATTTGTAAAAAAAGCTATACTACTAGGCATTTAAAGGTCCGCAAGCTGCAAGTTGAGGAGCACCTAACATGAAGAAGAGATTCATGGCAGCACTGAGCGTTCTCGCTCTTGCCCTGGCTCTGCCCGTGGCTGCTTTCGCCGCCCCGAGCCCTGCCAACACCACCGCCACCGGCGCCAACAACGTGACCGCCAGCGTTAACAACGCCAACGTCAAGGTTGTTTCCACCACCAAGAACGCCGAGGGCACCCCTGCCGGTGCCAACGTGGTCGCTTCCTTCGAGATCACCGAGACCGTTGAGGGCACCGTTTCCGAGTCCAACCCGCTGACCGTCACCTTCACCCTTGGCAAGGCTTACGCCAACGCTAAGGTTACCGTCTATGTCCAGTACAACGACGGCACTACGGAGCAGCTGAACCTGACCGCCGACAACAACGGTAACGTTGTCTTTAAGGTCACCAAGCTCTCCACCTACACCATCGTGGCTGAGAAGACCGCTGCTGGCGCTGCTACCACCGACAACGGTGCTAAGTCCCCGGCTACCGGCGTGAACACCACCGCTGTTGCCGCTGTGGCTGCTGTTGCCGCTGCTGGCGCTGCCTGCGCTTTTGTTGCTCTTCGTAAGAACAACTAGCACACACACGGTTTCAACCGTAAGATTTGAGGACCCGTACTTGTGCGGGTCCTTTTTTCGGCCGATTTACAGGGTAAGGGAACACCATGGCACAGCAGCCGCAGGGCAAGCATATGGAAGTTAAGCATATGGGCGACTCGGACAAAAAGCGTCGCGCCATGATACTCAAGGGCGTTTTCGTAGTGTTGTTACTAGTCGCAGTCGGCTGCGGTGGCTACGTGCTCTATATGAATCATCTAGAGCAGCAGCGCGCCGAGGAGATGAGTGCAACAGGAAAGCCCGCCACGAAGGTCGAATCAAAGGGCAAGGAGCTGCCGGACAACCCCATCGACTTCGCTCCGCTCATTCAAGAGAACGCCGATATCTATGCGTGGCTCTACATTCCGGGTGCGGATATCAACACGCCCTTGCTGCAGAGCACGACGGACGACCTGTTTTATCTGGACCACGACAAGGACGGCAAGTACGACCCCTACGGCACAGCGTTTAGTCAGATGGCAAACGCGCGCGACTTTAGCGATCCCGTCACGGTGATCTACGGCCATGTGAACGGCGGCGTGTTCCACAACTTGCATAGCTTTGAGGACGCGGACTTCTTTAACGAGAACGGCGAGTTCTATATCTACACGCCGGGCCATATTCTGACGTACAAGATTGTCTCGGCCTATCAATATGACGACCGTCACATTCTCAATTCGTTTAACTTTGCCGACCCTGCCGTGCGCCAGGACTACTTTAATTCAGTCTGTAATCCGGACGCATTGCTCAAAAATGCACGTGACGGCGTGACACTTGATGCAGATAGTAAGATTGTGCAGTTGAGCACCTGCATGCTCGATAGCTCGCAGGGCAACTCGCGCTATATTGTCAGCGGTGTGTTAACAAGCGACCAGGAGACAAAATAGTCATGAACCCCCGTGGCAAGCACTTTATCGATGCGGTGGATCCCGACGAAAATCAAGTAAACAATCCCGAGCAGCAGGTTCAGGATGTGGCGGAGCCTGTCGAGCCTCAATGGGAGACCAAAGACACTCCGACGCCTCAGCCTGACGAAAAATCGCAGAGCAAGGCCGAGGCCTCGTCCGACGCATCGGCAAAGACCGATGAAGCTGCGGCGCAGCCTGTTGATGAGGCAGAGTGGCCTTCGCTTGATGAGACGGCACCTCAGCGTCGTCGACGCTCCAAAGAGTCGATTAAGCACATCAAGCGCCGCCGCCGTATCCGCACGCTGCTGATCGTGCTGCTCGTGATTGGTGCGGTTGCTGCTGCCGGCTGGGGCTTTGTGAATCACAGCGTGAACCAAGGCAAAAAGAAGATTGAGGAAAAGACCGAAAAGGTCATTAAGGCCAAGGGCGACACCATTACCTATAACGGCAAGAAGTATGCGCTCAACAAGCATATGGCCACGGTGGCGTTTATCGGTTTTGATGGCCGCAATAACGATGACGGCACCCAGAAGGGCCAGTCCGATACCGTAATGGTCGTAGCGCTTAATACCGACACGGGCGAGGCCCGCGGCATTATCATCCCGCGTGACAGCATGGTTGCCGTAGATACGTATTCCAATGGTTCGTTTGCCGGCCAGGTGACCGAGCAGCTGTGCTTGCAGTTTGCCTATGGCACCGATGGCGACAACTCATCGGCACTGACGGCCGCCGCCGCTTCGCGCGTGCTCGACAATATTCCAGTCGACTATTACTACACGCTCAATATCGAGGGCGTGGCTCCCATTAATGACTCCATCGGCGGCGTGACGCTGGTGCCTACGCAGACGGTGCCGGGCACGGAGGTGGTCGAGGGCCAGGAGACCACGCTGTTTGGTACAACGGCGGAAAAGTATGTGCAGTGGCGCGACACGACGAATCTGACGTCTTCGCTGGATCGTACAGCGCGCCAGGTGAGCTACGTGCAGGCGTTTGCATCGAAGGTGCTCAGCAGTGCCAAGAGTAACCCTGCCATGCTCATCAGCCTGTATCAGGCTATGGGCGACTATACGTGGACCAATTTGGGTCTCGATGAGTTCAGCTATCTGGCGACCACGATGCTCGAGCACGGCCTGACTTCGTTTGATGTCGTGACGCTGCAGGGCACCATGCAGCAGGGCGACACCTTCGCCGAGTTCTACCTGGACCAGGACAACGTAAAGCAAACGGTCGTCGATACCTTCTATCATCCAGTCGACTAGATTGTTCCGCCGTTCGTTAGAACGGCGGAACTAATTACCCGACATACACCACGTTGTCGCGGCGCGGCTTTGCCTCGGGGAGTGCGTCCGCGGCGTAGCCCAGAATGCAGTTGCCCACACCGCGCAGGCTTCCGTCGGCGGGCAGACCCCACTTGGCCAGCAGTTCCAGTCCCTCGGGTGAGTCAAAGACCTCGTGCGCGCGGTGGATCCAACACGAATCGACGCCCAGCGCATAGGCTGCGTTGAGCAGGTTGCCCATGGCGAGCGAGCCGTCTTCCAGGTGCGTGGGCACGCTGCGGTCGACGAGCACCACCACAACGGTCTTGGCGCCGTAGAAGGGATCTCCCTCGCTGCCCATAACTTGTGCGTTGAGCTGCGAGAGGCGCTCGACGGTCGCGGGGTCGGTAACGGCGACAAACGTGACCGGCTGGCGTCCCATGCCGCTCGGCGCGTACTGGCCGGCTTCGATAATGCGTGCGAGCTTTTCGGCTTCGACGGGGCGATCGCTATAATTACGGCAGCTGCGGCGGTGGATGAGCGCTTCGATGGTCTCCATGGGTCCTCCTAGCGATGACATTGCAGATGTTCCGTTCTTACCCGTCGTGCCGTAGCCGTAATCGCGCAGTCGGCCCCAAACAATGCAAGCTACCAAGTGGAAAAGTTGGTTTGCATAAAACTTCAGCCAGAATGTGACAAACCGGTGGGATGGTTAAACGTTTTATCCCGTCTACCCTGCGGTTTTTTACCACTTGCCTAAATGATGCGCGCATAAGCTCTGATAAAGGTTTTACTAAAGGAGTATCAACGTTTATCAACGCGCCATGGTGGCGCCGGGCCAGGAGGTAACATCATGTTCCAGGCTGGAGATGTCGTCGAGACCGACTTCGAAGGATTTCTGAAGCTGCTGCGTTCCAAGACGCGCGCTTTCGTGTCGATTAACGATCACGAGTACTACATCACGCACACCGATGGCTATTGGCGTGTTCAGGATTGCGAGGCCCTCAACGATAAGGGCCACTTTACTGACTGCTCCGAGCTGGTCAACACGGTCTGCGAGGTCGTCGAGCTGCCGTGGATCTGCGGCAAGAGCCTGCACGATAGCTTCTCGGGCGCCACGGTCTACGAGGCCGTTGCTGCCTAACGGCCAACAACTGATATTCTCTCGCAACCGCCGGCGCCGCCCCCGCGCCGGCGGTCTTTTTTGTCGATCTGCTCATGTAGAGCCGACCATAAACAACGAGCTTATTGACGATAGTCAAAACTCGGACTAATGTAGAGATATAAATTGGTCAAAACTCGGACTATCGAATGGTGGGAGAGATGAATAGTGCAGTTAGCCTGGTCGATTTCGACCGGATGCTTAACGGGCTTGACCGTATCTATTCGGAGTTCGCGCGTACCTGCGGTCTTTCGGACTGCGCCTACTGGATGCTCGTCGACACGAGTGCGGCGGGCGGAAGCGTTGCCGTGAGTCGGCTGACGAGTGAATGGTTCTACAGCAAACAGACCATCAATTCGGCGATTAAGACGCTTAGGGCGCGAGGGCTTGCGACGTTGGAGTTTGCCGAGGGCAGTCGTAAGAACAAGGTTGTGCGACTGACCGAAGAAGGCATGCGGTTTGCCAAGCGCTACGCGTTGCCGGCGCAAAAAGCCGAGCAACAGGCATTCGAGGCACTCGAGCCGTGGGAACAGCGCGAGATCATGCGCTTGGTCGGTAAGTTCTCCCATGTTCTGAACGAAGAGTGCGAGGCATTTAAACGGCAAGTGGCCGCCGAGAACGAGGCTGACGATAAGGGCGAGGGGGACACATGCGACTCTTAATGAGGTTTATGAGGCCGTACCGCGGTCTGATTGCGGTGACGCTGTTTGCGGTGCTGATAGATAACGTCGGTACGCTGTTGGTTCCCACGATGCTGGCGAACATGGTCAACACCGGTATTACCACGGGCGATGTCGACTATATTTTACGCAACGGCCTGTACATGCTTATCGCGACCGGCATGGCCAGCGGCGGCACGGTGCTGGGCTGCTATCTTTCGGCGCGCCTGGCCGCCAACGTGGCCTGCGATATCCGCAATGCCGTGTACGACAAGTCGCTCGAACTCGCGGCCAGCGACTTTGAGCGCTTTGGCACGGGTTCGATGATCACGCGCTCGCTTAACGACATCAACGTGATTCAGCAAGCTGTCCTTCAGACGATTCAGTTGGTGCTGCCGGTGCCGTTCTTGGCCGTGGCAGGCATCATTTTTGCTTGGTTCATCGATCCCGCCATGGGCACGCTGCTGGGTGTGGTGGTTGCGATCGTGCTGGTGGCGGCGGTCTTTACGGTGGCTAACGCCGCGCCGATCTTTATGCGCCTGCAGAGCTTTATCGACCGCATGAACGTGGTGCTGCGCGAGAACATCGTGGGCGTGCGCGTCATCCGCGCATTTAATAAGGAACGCCACGAGGAGCAGCGCCTGGACGAGGTGTTTAGCGATTACGCAGCCAATGCCATCAAGGTCAACCACCTGTTTGTGGGTCTCGACAGTTCCAGCTTCTTTTTGATGAACATCGCCGAGGTGGCGGTGCTGTGGGTGGGCGGCAACCGCGTGGGTGTCCATGCCATGCAGATCGGCAGCATCTCGGCCGTGCTGGAGTATGCGATCCTGATCCTGTTCTTTGTGATGATGGCGCAGATGGTGATTCTGACGCTTCCGCGCGCCGCGGCGTGTCTCAACCGCGCGCAACAGGTGCTCGAAATCGAGCCGAGCATCGTGGACGGCAAGCGCACGCTGGACACGTGCGCGGCGGAGTCTGTTGACGGTGCCGACGCGGTGGCCGTGTTCGACCACATGTCGTTCCGTTTTGACGATGCCGACGAGGATACCCTGTGCGACCTGAGCTTTGCCTGTCGCCGTGGCCAGACCACGGCGATTGTAGGCTCGACGGGTTCGGGCAAGTCGACGGTGGCCAAGCTCTTGCTTCGCTTCCACGATGCCACGAAGGGCGCCATTCGCCTGAACGGCATCGATCTGCACGACCTTTCGCAAGGTGAGATTCGCGGGCATATCGCTTACGTGCCGCAGAAGGCGTGGCTGTTCTCGGGTACGGTGGCGAGCAACCTGCGCTTTGGCAACGAGGGCGCGACCGAGGCTGACATGCTCCATGCGCTGGAGGTTGCCCAGAGCACCTTTGTGCTCGATCAGCCGCAGGGGCTCGATACGCCGGTATCCCAGGGCGGCACGAACTTTTCGGGCGGTCAGCGCCAGCGCCTGGCCATTGCCCGCGCACTCATGAAGCGCGCCGATCTATATATCTTCGACGACAGTTTTTCGGCCCTGGACTTTAAGACCGATGCGGCACTGCGCCGTGCGCTGCAGGACGAGACGCGCGATGCCGCGGTGCTCATCATCGCCCAGCGCATCTCGACTATTTTGCATGCCGATCAGATCGTGGTGCTCAAAGACGGCGAGATCGTGGGCCTAGGCACGCACGACGAGCTCATGGAAACCTGCGAGGTGTACCGCGCTATCGCGGAATCGCAGATGAAGGGAGGTGAGTAGCATGACCGAGGAGCTCAAGAAGCAGGGCGTCGCCGATGGCGCCGCGGTTGCAGAGACAGTCGAGGAGACGGGCGTCGCGCCCGACCTGGACGAAGCCGCCAAGGCGGCGGAGCGCGAGGCTCGCCGCCAAGCACTCTACGAGGAAAACGAGCGCGCCGAGGACGAGCGCGCCCGCGCCGAGGCGGAGCGCATGCGCGACGTTGACGACGAGGACGAGGACGAGACGCCCCGCGACACCTGGGCGACGGTGCGCCGCCTGTGGAGCGAAGCCGCCGGCGACCATTGGCGCTTCTATATCGTGTTCGCGAGCATCGTGTTCTATGTCATCTTTAACACCGCGGCGCCGGCTTACAGCGCCCGCGTGATCGATGAGCTGTGGGGGCACATGAAGCTGGCGTTTGCCAACAACGCTACCTTCAGCATTACCTGGGAGAACTGCGGCAGGACCATTTTCATCTACTTTATGATCTGGACCGCCGCCGCCTCGTTCTACGCACTCCAGAGCTTTTTGATGTCGAGCGTTGCCGAGCGCCTCAACCTGCGCCTACGCAACCGCATCGCGCAAAAGCTCAACCGTCTGCCGCTTGCCTACTTTGATGCGCATCGTCCCGGCGAGGTCGTCAGCCGTGCGACCAACGACTTGGACAAGATGTCCGAGAGCATGCAGCGCGGCTTGCTGCAGCTTCTGGTGTCGATCGGTACCGTGGTGGGCGCCGTGAGCGTGATGTTCGTGTTTAGTGTGCCGCTCACGCTTGTATTTTTGTTCTTTACGGCGCTTTCGCTGCTGGTGACGAAGGTCGTTTCGCGCCGCACGCACGATGTGACGGGCGAGCGCCAGGAGTGGGTGTCCAAGATTACGAGCGCGGTCGAGGAAGGCTACTCGGGCCGTCTGGTAATCCGTGCGTTTAACCGCGAGCGCCAGAGCTCTGCCGAGGTGCACGAGGCTTCGAAGGAGCTGGCGCGCGTGAGCACCAAGGCCGACTTTATGATTAACGCCGTCGGTCCCGCAGTGCGCTTTATCGGCCGCTTGGCGCAAATCGTGATTGCGCTTGTGGGCTGCAGCATGTTGGTTGCCGGGCATATGACCGTCGGCGTGTTCCAGGCGTTCTTCCAGTTTATCTACGAGGCATCCGAGCCCATGACGCAGCTGTCGTTTACCTTTAACTCGCTGCAGAGCGCGCTGGCGAGCGCCGAGCGCGTGTTCGACCTGCTCGACGAGCCCGAGATGGAAGCCGATCCGTTGCCGGCGGCCGCCGCCAAGCTGCCAGGCGAGGTGGAGGGCCGTGTCGCTTTTGAGCACGTGCGCTTTGGATATTCGCCCGACAAGCCGCTTATGCGCGACGTGTCGTTTACCGCCGAGCCGGGTCAGAAGATCGCGGTGGTGGGAACCACGGGTGCGGGTAAGACCACGCTCATCAATCTGCTCATGCGCTTCTACGAGATCGACGGTGGCCGCATTACCCTTGACGGTGTGGACACGAGCCGCATGGACCGCGGCGAGCTGCGCCAGCAGTTTGGCATGGTGCTGCAGGACGCCTGGCTGTTCGATGGCACCATTGCCGAGAACATCGCCTATGGCTGTCCCGAGGCAACGCGCGAGGAGATTGTCGCGGCCGCACGTGCCGCTCAGGTCGACTTCTTTGTGCGCACTATGCCGCAGGGCTACGACACGCGTGTGGCTAACGATGCCGAGAGCATCAGCCAGGGCCAACGTCAGCTGCTGACCATCGCGCGCGTGCTGCTCAACAACCCGGCGATCCTCATCCTGGACGAGGCGACGTCGAGCGTGGACACGCGCACCGAGCTCGCCATCGGCCGTGCTATGGACGCGCTCATGCGCGGGCACACGAGCTTTGTGATCGCGCACCGTCTGTCGACGATCGTCGATGCCGATCTCATCCTGGTCATGGACCACGGCAATATCATCGAGCAGGGTACGCACAAGGAGCTGCTGGCTGCCGAGGGCGCTTACGCCGACCTCTACCTAAGCCAGTTCGCATAAGGTGACAAAGGGGCAGTCCCGCATGCCACATCGAAAAGAAGGCGCGCCGGGGGCGGATTCCCCAGCGCGCCTTTTGTGTTGGCGTTCATGCTGTGGCGGCTGCCCGCGGCCTTAGCGCTCGTCCACGAGCTTGGCGACGAGGGCTTTGAGCTCGGCCACCTCTTGCTCGAGTTCCTTGACGCGACGGGCGTTTTCGGTGATGCCCTGACGGTTGAGGGCGCTCTGCTCGGCGGCATCGTCGGGCATGTACTCGCGATGCTGCTTGGCGTCGAAGCTCTCCTCGAACACGCGGCAGCCGTTGCGCTTGATGATGCGCCCGGGCACGCCCACGACGGTGCAGTTGTCGGGCACGTCCTTGACGACGACCGAGTTGCCGCCGATTTTGACGTTGTTGCCGATGTGGATGTTGCCAAGCACCTTGGCGCCCGTGCCCACCGTGACATTGTTGCCCAGGGTGGGGTGGCGCTTGCCGGTCTCGTTGCCGGTGCCGCCGAGCGTGACGCCCTGGTAGAGCACACAGTTGTCGCCCACGATGGCAGTCTCGCCAATAACGACGCCCATGGCGTGGTCGATAAAGAAGTGCTTGCCGATTTGCGCGGCGGGATGAATCTCGACGCCGGTGATGTGGCGGGTGATTTGCGAGAGCACACGGGCGAGAGATCGATGGCCGTGTTCCCAGAGCCAGTGTTCGGGCACATGATTCCACTTGGCGTGCAAGCCGGGGTAGGAAAGGAAGATGACCAGACCGTTTTGCGCAGCGGGGTCTTGCGCCTGGACGGTCTTGATGTCCTCTCGAATGGTGTTGATAAAGCTCATCGGCCGCCCTCCCTTAGCACCGTGACAATGCGATTCAATAAAGTATAGCGATTCGCTAGGGATTAGGAAGGGCAATCCTGCTTTGCTTTGGGCGACAAGTGTCAGTTATGCAAACTTGCTGGTAATGAAGTAGGACTTTTGAGGGGTTTGGCCCGCGCTCGCATCGCAACCGTATACTGGTCAACTTGGACGTGTCCGCGCCCACAACTGAGAGGTTTTACTTCATGGGTTTCATCAATTTTATCGCCGAGCTGCTTAAGGACCCGCGCACCGCGATCGCCAGCTGGATCGCCGCCGGCCCGCTTATGGCCTACGGCTGCGTGTTCCTGATCATCTTCATTGAGACGGGCGTGGTGTTCTTCCCGTTCCTTCCCGGCGACTCGCTGCTGTTTGCCTCGGGCTTCTTTGCTCATAACGGCGGCTTTAACATCGTGGCGCTTCTGGCCACCGCATGGGCCGCAGCCATCCTGGGCGATCAGTGCAACTTTATGATCGGCCACTTCTTTGGCCGCAAGATCATCGCCTCGGGCAAGGTAAAGGCCATGACGCCCGAGCGCATCAAAAAGTCCGAGGATTTCCTGGATAAGTGGGGCCATCTGGCCATCTTCCTCGGCCGCTTCTTCCCGTTCATCCGCACCTTTGTGCCTTTTATCGCCGGCATGGGCGGCATGCATTGGCGCAACTTTGTCGTCTTTAACGTGTTGGGTGGCATTACCTGGTCGACGGTCTTTACGCTGCTGGGTTACTTCTTTGGTGGCATTCCGTTTGTGCAGGAACACTTTGAGCTGCTGATCATCGGCATTGTCGCCGTGTCGATCATCCCGACCGTGGTCGGTCTGGTTAAGGCTAAGCTCGGTAAAAAGAACGCCTAGTCCGAGCTTGTTTTCGGACGTTAATTCCAAGGCCCGTCATCGGATTCGATGGCGGGCCTTTTGTGTTGAAGGCAAATGAAAATACTTTACTTAGTTAAAGAAAAGCGTTTTATCCAAGGCGTGCGGGGAGTACAATCACCTGCATGCGAATCGACGTGCCATCGGCTTTGATGCTGCCCGCGTGTCCTGGCCCGGCTCTACGCTTCCGGGTATGCGACGTTGCGACGCGGCCGGCTTCGGTCCTTGCGTGCGGGTTCGCGAGTATGCAACCGTGTATGTAAGGAGCGACATATGACTGTCGAGAAGAAGGGTATCGATTGGGGTAGCCTCGGCTTTGGCTACATGAAGACCGATTACAGCTACGAGGCCCATTGGAAGGACGGCGAGTGGGACGAGGGCGGCCTGACCACCGACCATACCCTGCATGTCTCCGAGTGCGGCGGCATCTTCCACTACTGTCAGGAGGTCTTTGAGGGCCTGAAAGCCTACACCGCCGAGGACGGCAGCATCGTCTGCTTCCGTCCCGACATGAACGCCGAGCGTATGTATAACTCTGCCCAGCGCCTCGAGATGCCCCCGTTCCCCAAGGACAAGTTTGTCGAGGCCGTCAAGCAGGTCGTCTCTGCCAACGCCGCATGGGTCCCGCCCTTCGGCTCCGGCGCAACCCTGTACGTGCGTCCGTTTATGATCGGCTCCGGTGACGTGATCGGCGTGGCTCCCGCTCCTGAGTACACGTTCCGCATTCTCGTGACCCCGGTCGGTCCGTACTTTAAGGGTGGCCTCAAGCCTGTCAAGCTGCGTGTTTCCGAGTACGACCGCGCCGCACCGCACGGCACCGGCAACATCAAGGCCGGCCTGAACTACGCCATGTCCCTGAAGCCCACGATGGAGGCTCACCGCGAGGGCTATGCCGAGAACCTGTATCTCGACTCCGAGTCCCGCACCTATGTCGAGGAGACCGGTGGCGCCAACGTCCTGTTCGTGAAGGAGGACGGCACGCTTGTCGTCCCGCAGTCGCACACCGACTCCATCCTGCCCTCCATCACCCGCCGTTCGCTCGTTCAGGTTGCTCAGGACCTGGGCATGACCGTCGACCAGCGTCCCGTCGAGTGGGCCGAGGTCAAGGCCGGCACCTTTGTCGAGTGCGGTTTGTGCGGCACCGCTGCCGTTATCTCCCCGGTCGGCGAGATCGACAACAAGGTCTACGGTGCCGACGAGACTGTGACCTTCCCGGCTGGCTACACCGAGATCGGCCCCGTGATGAAGAAGCTCCGCGAGACCCTGACGGGCATCCAGTCTGGTGCTGTTGAGGATAAGCACAACTGGGTTTACACCGTGGCGTAATTCGTCTTACCTGCCCGGGCGGAGAGCAAGTTCCCTCCCGGCGCGTCCTCGGACATGCAAGAAGCCCTCGCTGCGCACTTCGTGCGGCGAGGGCTTCTTGCGTCCTGCGGAGTGCGCCGGGAGGGAACTTGCTCTCCGCCCTGCGGGCTCGGCGATGTCGCAACGAACAGTAATTAATCTGAATTAAAGATGGTGCGTGGCCTTTTGGCCGCGCTTTTGTTTTGGTTCGCGCCATGTGGGGGTGGTGGCGACGTGCATTTTTGCGAGTATTCTGCAATCGAAGGCCCCTGCATACCGACCTCGGGCGCAAATTCGGGATTTCTCGATGTTTTCTACGAATGATGGGCGGGGTTATGGGCTGACAGCGTTTGATTTGCAGGGATATTCGCGGTCTTTGGCATTTATCGTGGCGCCCGAAGCTCTTGGTTATGCTGAATACTCCCAAAAATGCACGGCGCCTTGAGGGGGACCTTTGCGACAAAGGAAACCGCCCCGTCGAAGTATGCATTCGACGGGGCGGTTTATGCATATACCCGATTGAGGATACGCTGCGGATCTGTTAGAACTTGACGGTCGGTGCCTGGCGGGCAGCTTCGGCGGCCTCGAAGCCCTGACGCTCCTTAAACTGGAAGATGCCGGCAAAGATGACGGCCGGGAAGGTCTGGATGGCGTTGTTGTAGCTAAGCACGCAGTCGTTGTAGCTCTGGCGCGCGTAGCTCACCTTATTCTCGGTGTCTTCGAGCGTGGCCTGGAGCTGCATAAAGTTGGTGTTCGCCTTAAGATCGGGGTAAGCCTCGGCCACGGCGAAGAGCTGGCGCAGGGCGCCGGTCAGCACGTTGTCGGCTTCCATCTTGGCTTCGGGCGTGGTAGCGCTCACGGCGGCGTTGCGCGCGTTGACCACGGCGGCAAGTGTGTCTTGCTCGTGTTTGGCGTAGCCCTTGACGGTCTCGACCAGGTTAGGGATCAGGTCGTTGCGGCGCTGCAGCTGCGTGTCGATGTTCTGCCAGGCGTTATCGATGCGATTGCGCTTGGTGACCATGTTGTTGTAGATGCCGGCGATGGCGCAGACAATCACAACGACAACAACGATACCGATGATGACGGGAATCATGGTGTCTCCGTTTCGAATGGCCGCGGCGTCTTCCGCCGGCTGCCGTTGGTGTAACGCTACTAGTATACCCGCAACCTTTGGCGATACCGAACTTTCCGGTAAGCGTTATGTTTCCACCAAGGTGAGGCCATTCGCCAGGGGGGCGGACGATACAGGTGTAAGATATGCGACAGATTAGTGAGCGCTGTCTTTTCCTTGAGGAGGGCGATGCATATGGACCTTCGCATCAAGAAAACCTATCGGGCCCTGTTCGAGGCCTTTACTGAGCTACTCGAAGAGCATCGGTTTGAGGATGTGACGGTTGCCATGCTGTGTGACCGCGCTATGATTCGTCGGACGACGTTCTACAAGCACTTCCGCGACAAGAACGATTACTTTGCCTTCTATATCGATGAGCTCATGTCGGGCCTGCCGCAAAAGCGGGCCGATGCGGATGGCGCGGAGGGCGCCGAGGACGTGTGCGCGCTTCGCCACGAGGTGTTCGCCGATGCCATGGATCTGATTCTGGCGCATGAGCAGCTCATGGATAACATTTTGGCGATCAGCATGTCGGGTATGCTGACCAGCATGATTTGCGACCGCATCGCGCGCTCCATACGCGGGCGCGTGATGAGCGCGCTTGACGAGGATGCGCTCGCGCCCGTATCGCTCGAGACAACGTCTGAGTTTGTCGCCGGCGGCATTATTCGGCTTTTTACCATGTGGTGGGAATCGGGCCACGTCCTAGAGCGCCGATCCGAAATCGCCGACGTGGTCGATGCGCTGTTCGAGCGGACCATGACGCCGGTGGGTCACTAAGAGTGGCGGAGAGAGGGGGATTCGAACCCCCGGAACGCTCTCGCGCTCAACGGTTTTCAAGACCGCCGCATTCAACCGCTCTGCCATCTCTCCGTGAGTCGTAATGATAGCATCGTTTTGGATTTGCGACAGGGAAGGCGAACGATGACGATCACCGAAATCGATGAGAAGTTCATGCGCGAGGCGCTGGCCGAGGCGCGCGCCGCCGCTGCGGTGGGCGAGGTGCCCATCGGAGCCGTAGTGGTGCGCGACGGCGAGATTGTCGCGCGGGCGCATAATCGCCGCGAGCTCGACCAGAATCCTTCGGCGCATGCCGAGTTTTCGGCCCTGTGCGCCGCCGCTCAGTCGCTTGGACGCTGGCGTCTTTCCGATTGCACGGTCTACGTGACGCTCGAGCCCTGCTGCATGTGCGCGGGGCTTATGGTGAACGCGCGCGTGGGGCGCTGCGTGTACGGCGCGGCCGATGCCAAGGCGGGTGCGCTGGGCTCGCTGTATGACCTCAATGCCGATTCGCGCCTGAACCATCGGTTTAATGTGACCGCCGGCGTGCTGGCAGACGAGTGCCGCGCGGTGCTAAGTGGTTATTTTGCCGGCCTGCGCGGTGCGGATGGCGTCACTTGCGGCCGAGGGCTCGAACTTGACGCGCACGCCGCTCATGCCGAGGCGCTCGCGGGTGTTGGGGATCTCGCTGGCGAGACGCTCAACTTTGGCTCCGTGCAGCGGCGGCCTCGCCGTGCGCTGCTGGCGATTGACTCCTTTAAAGGCAGCGTGTCGAGTTCGCAGGCAGAGTCGGCAGTTGCCGAGGGCGTGTGCCGCGTGTGGCCCGATGCCCAGGTAAGCGCGCTGCCGCTGGCGGATGGCGGCGAGGGAACGCTCGATGCCGTTGCCGCGTGCGGCGGTGAGGTCGCGGCATGTGAAGTCGCAGGCCCCTTGGGCGACCGCGTGTCTGCCCGGATGCTGGTGGACGGCGAGCACGAGTCGGCTGTAATTGAGATGGCCGAGGCGGCGGGTATTGGGTATTTGCCCTGCACGGAATCGGCGGCGCTTGCGGCTTCGACCTATGGCGTGGGCGAGCTCATGCTTCGTGCGGTTCGCGCGGGGGCGAGGACTCTATATATAGGACTGGGCGGCAGCGCCACCAACGACGGCGGCGCCGGCATGCTGCAAGCGCTGGGCGCGCGTCTTGTCGATGATCGTGGCTGCGATATCGCGCCGGGGCTCGCGGGCCTTGAACACGTGGCGAGTATCGATTTGGCACCGGCGCTTCGGGCGCTGAATGGCGCACGCATCGTCGTGCTGTCCGATGTCGAGAATCCGCTCGTGGGGCGTCGAGGCGCACTGGCGGTGTTTGGTGGGCAGAAGGGTTTGCCGACGGGTGATGCCGAGGTGCTGCGCGGGTACGACAGCTGGATGGTCGGCTACGGTCGCCTGCTCGATACGGCGATTGCCGAGGCACGGGCTCAGGGGTTGTTGCGCGTGCCCGAGGGTGCGCGGACGTTTGGCTCGGTGCTCGGTGTGCCCGGCGCCGGCGCCGCCGGCGGCCTGGGCGCCGCGCTGCTAGCGCTCGGTGCGGAGCTGCGCTCGGGCGTGGAGACGGTGCTCGACCTCGTTGGGTTTGACGAGCGCGTGCGCGATGTCGACCTGGTCATAACGGGCGAGGGCAATATGGACGAGCAATCCGCTGCCGGTAAGGCGCCGGTGGGCGTGGCCCGTCGTGCGAAGCGATATAGCAAGCCGGTGGTCGCCGTCGTGGGCGGTCGTGCCGACAACCTGGATGCGGTGTATGGGCAGGGCGTCGACCTGGTTTTGCCAGTCTGCCGCAAGCCCATGGGCCTTGAGCTGGCGCTCGATCCCCAGGAAGCCACAACCAACCTCATCTGCGCCGGCGAAGCGGCCGCCCAAGCCTACGACCTTGGCCGCATCTAAAAGTAGTCAAAAAAGCCCCGTCCCAAATTAGCTACCTTGCCCCATCGGGCGGGAGCGGGTAAGATATATCGAGCGCCTAGTGCGTTCGATGGGTTCGGATGACGACATGTTCCGAATCTGGTCAGGTCCGGAAGGAAGCAGCCATAAGGAGCCTCTGTCGGGCATCCGAATCCATCGAGCGCACGGGCGCTTTTTGGTGCCGCGACATGGCCCGGCCGGCG
>DBEYTJ010000159.1:0-1960 GCA_048181065.1 Collinsella sp. | reverse complement strand
GCGGCGGCGTCTCCTGTCTCCGACGAGCTTCCCGTCGCTGTCGTAATGCCCGCCGAACGAGCCGAGGATTATCGGGTTGGCCTTGCACAGCCCGCCCGGCTCGCCCTCCGTCTGGATGAAGCCATCGCCGAGCCGGAAGATGTCCGAGTAGACTTCCATGGCCGACACCTCGGAAGCCCCGTACTCAAGGAGAACTGACTCAAGAGACAACCCGCTCACCAACCCATCCCGGAAGCCCTCATAGGCACGTTATATTATCAATACTGTAATTTTACACCCAGAGCCAGAGAAAAAGGCTCCCTATAGACGAGTGGTAGGCGGGTCAATGGAGCAATGCGTGACTACGGGGCGGCGTGGTCTGCGCTCGCGCAGATCTAAGCCGACTCGTTCACGGATTGCGGAATTGACGCGGCGGTCGAGCCAAAAGACCAGACTTGATTAAGGGTCGATGGACGCTCTGCTCCATCGACCCTTTCCTTGCCTGTGTCACGGCAATGAAAACCTCTGGCACATAATGGGGGGAATCCTTACTACGACAGGATTCCCCCCATTATGTGCCATGTGCCATGTGCCAGTCGAGGGGGAGTTTGAGGGGGCTTGCCCCCTCATGCGAGCGCCGCCGCGAGCTGCCCGAGAACGTGAGCGACGCCGCGAACGGACGAGGGCTGGGGGGTCTCGGGGGGAACGCCCGAGCGGGTCAAGGGCAGCGCCCTTGCACGGCCAAACGCAGTTTGGTATACCGTGACTATACCAAAGTCGCTAACGCACCTTTAGGTGGTTCGAACTCGGGAGTTTGACATGACCGTAGCACCCTTGATTGCCATGAAGTCGACCAAATGTGACAGCCTTGAAGCCGTGGGCAAGGAGCTAGACAGGCGGGCTCACACCTACGCCAACGATGTTGACCAGAGCGGCCGGCATGTCGGGTACCTGTGCCGCGCGGGGGATGAGAGTCCCGTTCCGCTCGAACAGGCCATCGAGCGGCGGATGGGCGAGTTGAACACGAAGAGGAAAATCAGGGACAACCAAGTTCGCGCGATGGGGTTCATCGTCTCAAGCAACGATGCCTTGGACGAGAAGGACGCGAGGGAGTTTCTGGACAGGTCGGTTCAGTGGTTCGGGGCGCGGTACGGATACGAGAACCTGCTCGCGGCCCAGATTCATCTGGACGAGGGCACCCCGCATGCGCACATCTGGGTTGCCCCAGTCATTCGCGGCGAGGACGGCCACGATCGCCTGTGCGCCAAGGAGCTGTTCGCCCCAGACAAGCGCCGCAAGAACGCGGAGGGCAAGTGGGAGGTGACCGCGCAGGGCACGATGAGCCGACTGCAGGAGGACTTCTGGGAGCAGGTGGCCAAGCCCTACGGGTATGAGCGCCCAATGCGCCACGAGCTGCGCGCAAAGGGTTACAGGAGCCTTGACGCGTACAAGGTGCAGGTCGGCACCACGAGGGCGCTCAAGTCCGAGATAGAGACCCTTGAGGGCGCGAGGGACAAGGCGAAGCACGGTGCGATAACCGCCAAGCGCGAGCTGGACGGTCTCGAGCAGCTTAGGGTTGAGAGCCATGTCAAATTGGGTGCCGTGACCGCCAAGGTCGATGAAAAGCGGGCGCAAGCTGCGGAGATTGACCGCAAAATCGCAGAAAAAATGGCCGACCTCGCCCGCTTGGACGGCGAAATCGGTGAAAAAATCGAGCTGCGGAACGAGGTGGGCGAGAGCCTACAGGTCGAGCAGCGGCGATTGGAGTCGGTTCGGCGCACGGCGGGACGGCTTGAAAAAGACGTTGAAGAGCTGGAAGCCATCGCTTCCCTCGTTGAGCGGTTCGACCACGCGGGACGCTTTGAGAAGCGCGGAATCCTCGATGAAATCGCTGCTCGATGCGATGGACTCCGAGGACGAGTTGAGCAGGTCGTTGAGGGAATCAGAGGAGCGGTTGGACGGCTTGAGGTGGCAATTGCGG
>DBEYTJ010000158.1:0-10576 GCA_048181065.1 Collinsella sp. | reverse complement strand
GGCGATGTCTGCCACGCAGAGCTCGCGGCCCATGAGGGCATAGAGGATCTTGATGCGCGTGGTGTCGCTGAAGACCTTGAACAGGTCGGCGAGGTCGTAGAGAAGCTCCTCGTCGGGAAGGTCCTCGGGCGAGCAGGTGGTGGGGATCGCGGGTTCGGTGGCCTCGATGTCGGGTTTCGTTTCATCAACGCGGACGCTCATTGCAATATCCTTTCATATGAACATGCGCTCATATAATTTACTTTCGATTATATGAGTGTATGTTCATGTGTCAATGACGTTCAGGTAATTCGTTGCACAAAATGATGGGGAATAGTGGACGAGATCCCGGACTGAGCGGTTTTGATAGCCGATGCCGGGGTGGGTGCCCCTGAGCCGTGCAAAAATTGGAGTATTCTGCAACGATAGGGGGTCCGTTAATTTATTGCAGGTCATATAATGCAGTTCAAGAGTTATCTTAGGGTGTTAATCCGATGAGTTCTTCCTCAAATGTTGCCTAACGCTCTCACGCAAGAGTGATTTCGCTTCACATTTGGATCCACTCGAGGGTGATAGACACCCGACCCTGCTGAATACTCGCAATTTTGCACATCGCTAGGGTACCCACCTTGTTAGCCGGTCTAGCTTCCGGCCCCGAAGATCCTGCCCTCGGGCGCGAGGCTGCTTGTTTGAGCAAATGATGGGCTGTCGATTTTGACTGTTTGCATGTCATCGATTGCCGGCGCTTCGTTAATCGTTGGATCATCCAACGTAGTGCCTTCGAGCATTGCTTTTTCGAGGTCGATTCGTTGACGATCTTCGGAATCCTGGCGAAGCTGCTTCTGAATTCGCTTTTTCTCTTCTATAAACCTTCTGAGCACAAACAGTCTCAGGTCTTCTTGCATGATTTGAAAGTCTTTTGGCAGACGCGAGGGGCGTATACCTTCTTTTCGTTGGATTGCCTCCATGACCCTAACGAAAGAGCTGGCATGCATAAAGGAATAACGGCTGACGGTGATGATTCCGTACCCCATGGACGCAAGTGCGTTCTTGCGTTCTTCGTCGATGGCGCGGTCTTCTTCCGCGTCGTGATAAAAACCGTTGTATTCAATATCTGTTCGAGATTTCTTCAGATATGCATCCAAAAAGAACTTTCTGCGTCTCGTGAGATTTTTTGCGGCGGCGGTGACCTGTAATTCGTAATCGGTCTCAATTCCCTTAATACCAAGTCCACCTTCGCTTTTGGGCAGCGTAAGCATCATGATAAATGCCGTTTCCATGGGAGTTCGGCATCCGTCGCGCACACATTGGATCGCCTTTCGGGCAAGAGCCAGACCGTCGCATCTGGTAATGGAATTAAAGAACTGTTTCAATCTCTCGGTCGAGGTGAGCGCGAAACGCTCGGTATAGGAGGTGGAAGAGTCGGTTCCAAGGGAATAAGCGCCGCATAGTTCAAAGTAGTACTCCACCAGTTCGCGAAAAGGAAGATAGGTGGCGGCCTGAAGTGCGCAAAGCTCAACGCCAACAATGAAGATGCCATCTTCAAGCTCTATAAAGCGTGAGTTCGAGAATCGTTTTGAAGAAACGTGGCATTGACAGTTCATTGCATGGCGCGCATTCCTGCGATCAAACACCATCACCTCGAGGGAATCATTCGCGTCGAGGGAAACATCATGTTTGGTGAGCCATTCTGCGGCTGCGTCAAGGAGCGTTCCGGTGGGACATGATCCGTAAATCGCGGCAGGGTTACAGGACTCGATGCCTTTCGCAGACACCGAATGCACGGCCTGGTAGACCGCTTTTGCAGTGGTATGTGACAATACGATACTCATGGTATATATCGTGTCAGCTAATGCCGTGTTGATGGCGCTGAGTGAAAAAGTCGTTTTAGAGGTCTAACCAAATGCTGACCAAAAGCTTGACGCAATTATGGGTTGGTATGCCCTAAATAAAAGTTTTCGCAGCTTGGCTATAGCATAGAAATACTCAATTGCTGCACATTTGATATCGATGCATCGCCATCCGACAACGAATTACGTGTCGGGAATTGGCCGAAATCGTTCAAAATGAGGGTTCAGAATTTGTGATGGCAGATCTATCTGTGGAACGTAGGGCGGCCCCGCTGCGGGGTTTTCCGCTGCGAGGCCGCTCGTGATCTACCCCCGGGGTTTGTCGCAGGCGTTTCTACTTGGCAAACAGGTTCTTGAGGTTGAACTCGGCTTGGACGGTGCGGAGCATGAGGTCGGTGTCGTCGAGGCCCAGATGCTGCTCGTTGGCGTCGGCGGCGAGGGTTCCACGGCGGCGCGCCCAGTTCTCGAGCGCGGCGGGGGCGGATTCGCGGGGGAGCGAGCGGACGTCGGCATCCAGGCTGCGGCAGATCTGGCGCGAGTCGATGACGATGATCTTGCCGGCGCGGCGTGCCTCGGCGTAACCGTCCAGGTGGATCTTGAACCAACTGTCCTCAAAGGCGGCGTTGTGCGCCATGTACGGGTACTTCTTCATAAGCTTGAGCAGCTGCTTCTGCAGTTCCTTGTTCTCGCGGAACGGCTTTTTGCCGTCGATGTCGTCCCAGGTGATGTGGTGGATATTCGACAACGGCACATCCTCGCCGCGGTAGATGTCGGGCAGACCGCAGTAGTGCGCCTCGGCGTCGTGCGGGACGGCGTCGCTGGTGAGCTCCATGATTTCCCAACCCACATTGATGATATAACCGCGCTCGGGTGCACGGCCGGTGGTCTCGATGTCGATACCGAGCACGGTGCCCTGGATGGGCTTGCGGGCGTAGGCCACGCCGAGCGCGTCGCGGTCGCCGCGGATCTCGCGCATAACGGACGCGGCGGTGCGCTTTTGCATCTTGCCGATGGCGGCGCAGGTGTCGGCATCGGACAGGCCGCGCGAAAGCGTCGCGGGCGTCACGTTGCGCAGGCGTGCCTCGCCAATCTGGTCGCACAGGTCGCGGTTGCGGTCGGCCAGGTCGCGCACGGTGGCAAAGTCGAAGCCGGGGTCGACCTCGGCGGTAAAGTACTCGGTCTCGAGCACCTTGAGGGCCTCTTCGCCCTTCTGGCGCTCGGACTCCATGGCGCCGTGATCGCCATAGATAAACATGGGAATAAACGGCTGGCGCTCGTATTCGAGTGCTTGTGAAACGTTCATATAACTGCTCCTTGGATGGGCCGCGTCGTGCGGCTCAGGGTCATTAAGATGTGGCGAGATGATAGTTTACCATGGGCAACTATTGGCATCGCGCCTAGGACAACTACAATACCCTAGTTGACCGCTAGGACTTTTACAATGCTGCCGAAAGACACGAAAGGTTCCATCCGTCATGGATTTGCTGATTGATATTCTGCTCGACGCCGGCAAGGACACGCTCTCGCTGGTACCGTTCTTATTGGTGACATATCTGGCCCTCGAGACCCTGGAGCACGTCGCGGGCGACAGCGTTAACGGCGCCATCAAGCGCGCCGGTGCCGCGGGCCCCGTGGTTGGCTCGTTGCTGGGCATGGTGCCGCAGTGCGGCTTTTCGGCAATGGCGGCCACGCTGTACGCCGGTCGTGTCGTGACCTTGGGCACGTTGGTGGCGGTGTTCCTTTCGACCTCCGATGAGATGCTGCCGCTGTTGCTCGCCGAGCAGGTGCCCGTGCAGACCATGGCGATGCTTTTGGCTTCGAAGGCACTGATCGCGCTGGTCACGGGCTTTATCGTGGACGCCGCCATTCGCGGCCTGCGTCGTAACGCTCGCGCGCATGCGGCGATTCGCCGTACCGTGCTGGGGGCCGCTGCTAATTCGGCTCATGTGAACTGCGCGCACGACGACCACAGCGGCGGTGACATCATCGACGAGGTGGCCGAGGCGGGCGTGAGCGCCGACCACATCCACGAGCTGTGCGAGCGCGATCATTGCGGTTGCGATGAAGACGAGGACGAGTATGAACACGGACATGGCCACGATCACGGTCATGAGGGCGAGCATGAACACCATGATGGCCACGGTCACTCCCACTCCCACGAAGGGACGCCTGTCCTGTCGATCATCCGCAGCGCGATCTCGCACACCGTGCAGGTCTCGGTATTCATTTTTCTGGTGACGCTGGTCCTGGTCGCCGTGCTCGAGACCTTCGGCGAGTCCGCGATCGAGCAGTTCCTGCGCGGCAACGAGACGCTTGCGGTCCTGGGCTCGGCACTCGTCGGCCTGATTCCCAACTGCTCGGCCAGCGTCGTCATCACGCAACTGTACCTGGAAGGCGCGCTGCAGCTGGCCCCGATGCTCGCCGGCACGCTCATCTCTGCCGGTGTGGGCTACCTGGTGCTGTTCCGCACCAACCGTAGCGCCCGCGAAAACGTCCTGTTCCTGATCATGATGTACGTCATCGGTGCCGGCTGGGGCCTCATCCTCTCCGCCTTCGGCCTCTAAGTGGGCCTAACAAAACGGGCTTCAAAATAGCCATGCTCGGCGCCTGCACAATGCGGCGACGCATGGCATTTTGAAGCCCGTTTTTTGTTGAGCCATGGATTTTGAGCGCTCATACCGCCCAAAGCAAAAAAGCAGATTTCCGGGCATGTCCCAAAAATCTACCTTGGTTAGCGCAGCAGCTCGGTGAGTTTGCGCTTAAAGCGAGCCCGGTCTTCGCTGGTAAATGCCGCCGGTCCGCGAGTGCGTCCCCCGGCGCGGCGTACCTTCTTTTCCTCGTGGCGAATAAACAGCTGCATGTCGATAGTCGCCTTGTCGTACACGCGCCCGCGCACGCCGATGGCGGCGGCATCGCGCCCGAGCACCATGCTCGCCAAGCCAATGTCCTGCGTCACGACCACGTCGCCCGCCTGCAGGCGTTCGACAATGGCAAAGTCGGCGCTGTCGGCGCCCACGCTCACATCGAGCGTCGTGACCCAAAATCCGCGTCGAGCGTGCTCAGCATCGCGCGGGTCGTCGCGGCGAATGTGCCGTTCTAGGTTTTGCGTGCTGTTGCCGGCGATAACAACGGCGACGCCCGCCCGCCGCGCGCAGTCAATCGACTCGCGCGTGACCGGGCAGGCGTCTGCATCAATAAAGAGCGTTCGTGGCATCTAGTGCACCAGTTTGCCAAATTGAATAGCACGAACAATCAGCGTTACGCCAAACACCAGCAGTGCGGCGCCGCTAAAGATGACGAGCATCTTGGCCGACCACAGCGGATAGATAAACACGAACATGCCGGCGATGATGGAGAGTGCGCCGCTCAGGATGGCGAGGGCGCGGTTGGACGAAAGCTCGGACTCCAGAATGGACATGACACCTTCGACAATCCAGCCAAAGCCGGCCACGATAACCACCATCGTGGTGAGCGTCGCGGTCGAGAAGGCCTGGTTGCGCAGGATTATGGCGCCGCCCAAGATAATGAGTAGGTTGGAGATGATGCTCGTCACGCGCCAGCCGGTGGGCAGCAGCGGCTCAAAAATGGCAGTGAACAGCCTGATGGCAGCAGTGATTACAAAGTAAAAACCCAGGACAGTCGTCAAAAAGACGAGGGACTTGGCGGGTGCAAAAAGCAGCGCGATACCAGCAATGAGCGCTAAGACGCCCGTGATGGCGTAAATCCAGCGCACGGCCTTGACGGCTTTGCCCGCCATGCTTTTCTCGTCAAATCCAAACTGGCTCGATTTTTGGTCATCGTTCTTAAAGATGCCCATAATGTCTCCTTTCCGTGCGGCGTAAGCCTTGATCGTTACAACCAGTATCGCCTAAAGGCGCTGGCGTATGGGTCGGAGAGGGCGAAACGTAACCCAAAGGCCCCGAATTGTTTCCGTTGTTCCCCACGTTGCGATTTTCTATTCAACAGGTGTAGAACATTGCAGCCCTGTTCGTTATTGCCTACGTTTTAGGTTAGATTTTCCTAAGGACAATTGGCTTGTATTGGGGGTCCCTATGAACGAAGCAGTTCCCGAGGCGCCGTCGAGTGTCGAATCGATGGCAGAGCAGGGTTGCGAAAAGCTCGGCTTGGAAGCGTTTGATGCGCTGGTCCGTCGTGCCCGTACGTGCCGCCGTTTTGACGAGTCCATGCGCGTGCCGCGTGAGTTTTTGCTCGAGCTGGCAGAGCTGGCTCACCTGACTCCCTGCGGCGCCAATGCTCAGCGTCTGCGTTTTCATGTGGTGAGCGGTGCCGTGGATTGCGCGCGCGTATTTGATGAGCTTGCATGGGCCGGTGCGCTTAAGGATTGGCCGGGTCCTGCCGAGGGTGAGCGCCCGACCGGCTACATCGCGATTTTGGCTGAGCGCGCCGTTCCGGGCAAGCCAGCCGCTCCCATTACCGAGGTCGACACGGGCATTGCCGCGCAGACGATGATGCTCGCCGCCCGCAGCGCCACGCCTGAGGTGGCAGCCTGTATGTTCAAGGCCTTTACGCCCCGCGCGATCGATGCCATGGGGCTCGATAACGACAAATATGAGCTCAAGCTGATCATGGCGTTTGGCGTTCCGGCCGAGACACAGGTGATCGATGCGATCGATTCCAACCCCGACGGCTCCATCAATTATTGGCGCGACGAGGCACAGGTGCACCACGTACCCAAGCGTTCGCTCGCCGACGTGCTGGTGTAGTTGAGTGTCACCGCGGTGTGATCCAGCGGTAAACCACCACAAAGGTGCCTGTCCCCTTTGTGGTGGTACGAGGGGAGGGTGTGTGGCAGATCTGTATTTGGTGCGGCATGGGCAGACTGAGCTCAATGTGCAGAGCATTTTGCAGGGCTGGCACGATTCGTCGCTTACGGCGCGCGGGCGCGAGCAGGCGCTGACGGCGCGTACGGCTTTTGCGGCGCGTGGCGTGGCCTTTGATCATGTGTATTCCTCGCCGTTGGGCCGGGCGCGGCATACGGCCGAGCTTATCGTTGGCGAGGGCCGTTCCATAGAGCTGGTCGATGACCTGCGTGAGTGGCATTTTGGCTCGCTGGAGGGCACATCAAATCGCGAGATGCCGCCGCAGCCCTGGGGTGATTATCCGGTTGCCTTTGGTGGCGAGTCGGAAAGTGAGCTTCAGTCGCGCATGGTCGCGGCGCTGTCCCGCATCATGGCCAGGCCGCAGCACGACTGCGTGCTGGCGGTTTCCCACGGCTCAGCCTGCCAGGAGTTTCTTGAGTATGTGACTGGCGAGGGGGAGCTACCCGACAACGGCGCCGTGCTTCATTTTGGCTATTGCGACGGGGCGTTTTCGCTCCTTGATTGGTAACGAACGAAAGGACCCCTATGAATAAAGATCTGTATCTGGTCCGTCATGGACAGACGATATTCAACCTCAAGCGTATCATTCAGGGGTGGAGTGACTCGCCGCTTACGCAGTTGGGCTGCGACCAGGCGGCGCGCGCCGGCATGTTTTTACGTGCGCGCGGCATTGAGCCCGATCATGCCTACACCTCCACGCTTCATCGCACCGAGCAGACTATCGCCAACTTGTGGCCGGGCTTGGCGTACGAGCGCCTGGACGGCCTGCGTGAGTGGTTCTTTGGTGACTTTGAGGCCGAGCGCGTGATGCTCATGCCCGAGCGCCCGTGGCGCGACTTCTATCGCCAGTTTGGCGGCGAGGGCCAGATGCAGGTGCGCGAGCGCATGGTGGCGACGCTGACCGAGCTTATGCAGCGTCCGGACCATACGTGCGTGCTCGCGGTAAGCCATGGCTCGGCCATCAAGGAGTTCATGGACCACGTGAGGGGTGCGGCGGCCGACGAGCGCGATCGCGTGCCGGGCAACTGCTCAGTGCTGCATTTTGCGTTTGACGATGCGGCCGGTACGTTTGAACTGGTCGAAGTCTTTACGCAGGAAGACTACGCGCGCGAGCTGGGGCTTGAACCGCTCGTGGCTACTGCGGGTCCGCAGCGCGGATAACGCGAGCACGGCGGCACGGGTCGCCGGCATAACTTCTCGACGCAAAAGGGGCGGAGATGCATGTACCTGCTGCATCTCCGCCCCCTGTTTGTTGGGCTGCCGATTTTTGTGCTGGACGGTCTGGTCTTGCTAGAACCGCGCGACCTGGTGCGTGAGCAGACCCGTCGGAACCTGCGGCACGCCGCCGCTGACCTGCGCGGCGGGGAAGAGTACAGCTACGGCAAAGTTGAACGGCTCTTTGCCCGTGTAGGTGCCGGCGGCACGGGCATCGTCGGTCAGGAGCTGTGATGCCCCGACCAGCGCGGCAGCGTAGGTAGGGTCGTCGACCAGTGCTGGCTCCGGTGCTTGGTCGAGCATAGCGCGGATGGCCCCGACGGCGTCCTCGCGCTTGACCTCCCACGCGCGGTGCGTAATGCCCGCGGGGTCGGTGACGGCGTAGAGCGACGCGCCCTCTTTGGCGGCGCCCAGGATGATATCCATGACGGGCGAGGCCTCGTAGGCGAGCGACACGGGACGAGGCTGAACTTTGAGTTCGGCGATCGCGTGCGCAGCGGCGGCCACGTCAGCGCTGGCAACGCCCTTGCCGCCCGCAAGTACACTCGTCGGGCAGATCGCCACGACACCTGTTACGCGCCCCGGCTCGCCCGAGCATTCGTACACGTAATACGCCGCGCCCGGGTCCTTGAGCATCAGGCCATCGGCAATGGCTCCGCGCAGAGCATCGTTGCCGCTCAGGATGCTGCCCATTGCAGGCAGCGCCTCGAGCACGCGGTCCTGAGCCGGGCGGATGCAGGGAAACGGAAGTGCTTTCATGGGCGGTCCTAACGCACGAGTCGGTTTGTTCGCGGCTTATTATGCCCCAACTTGGCCGCTCGCGTCCCAGAGCACGTTATCGTCGAGCGCGATCAGCACCTGCTGACAACGAACGATATCGGCATGGGGCACATATTCGTTGGGCTTGTGCGCGAGCGCGAGCGACCCGGGACCGTAGCTCATGCAATTGCGGTTACCTGTCTTGCCGGCAATGACAGCGGTGTCGGTGTAGCCGGTAAAGAAGCCGACGGTCGTGTCCGCCCCCGTCACGTCATCGGCGGCACGCTTGAGCGCGGCTAGAAGAGGAGAGCTTGGATCGCGCTCGATAGCGGGGCGGTCGCCTGTCACGGTGTAGCTTCCATGGCAGCCGGGGACCGCGGCTTCGGCAACGGCGATGGCCTGCTCTACCATGCGCGTCGCGGCGGCCGTATCGGTCGGCGGGGTCAGGCGCATGTCGACCCAGACTTTGGCGCGGTCGGGCACGACATAGGGGCGATATCCGCCCTCGATTTGGCCAAACGTGATGGTCGAAGGCCCCAGCTCATCGTGCGCGGGCAGCGCCACAAACGCGCGACGGAGCGAACACACGACCTCGGCCATGGCGGCGACGGCATCCGCGCCCTTCCACGGCTGGCTCGCATGCGCCGTTACGCCAGCCATTTCAATCTCGAACCACGTGCGCCCCTTGTGCGCCACCTGGATCTGTCCGTCGGTGGGTTCGGTGTCCAGCACCCATTCGCGCGAGCCGACCCAGCCGGCATCGATCGCGGCCTCTGAGCCGCGCATAAAGTCCTCCTCGTCGACCGAGCAAATGAGTGAGAAGCCACGGCGGGGCAGCTCGCCTTCTGCCGCCACGCGCTCGAGCGTATGGACCAGTGCGGCAATGGCGCAGGCCAGGCCACCCTTCATATCGCAGGCACCGCGGCCATAGAGTTTATCGTTGCGCACGATCGCTCCGAGCGGCGGAATGTCCGCGTCCCAGCCATCGCCCAGCGTAACGGTATCCATATGGCAGATATAGACGAGCCGTGGCTCGTCGCTCAGTCCCGGCACGGTGACCATAAGGTTGCGGCGCCCGGGCAGCACCTCGAGTTCCTCAACCTGCACGGCATGGAGCACCGGATGGCTCAGCTGTGCCACCCGTTCCTCAACCAACGCTTTGATATAGCGCTCAATCTCGTCCTCATACGCACCCGGGTCTGAGCTGTCGATCCGCACGAGTCCTTGCGTAAGCCGCCAAGCAAAATCTGTATCAACCATAGGCACCTCACAGATAGTTAGGTCAACATACAGATTGTATGTCAAGAAGCGGCTCGGTGTATTTAATGGAGTGCTCACAAAAACGGGGGCGCCTCTCGTGCGAAAGGCGTCCCCGCGGGCATTCAATGTCAGTGACGGGCAGGCCACATGGGGAACTGCCCGTCAGATCAGCCGGCGCTATTTGATTACGCGCACGCGATACATCGACGGAATCTGCTTGAGCGCCTCGATGGTGCTGCTGTCCAGGTGCTCGTCGGTGTCGAACATGGTGTAGGCGTTCTCGCCAGCGGACTCGTTGGTCATACGCTGCACGTTGGCGTTGTCCTTGGCCAGGATTGCCGTAATCTGGCCGATCATGTTGGGCACGTTGGCGTGCAGGCAGGCGATGCGGCTCGCGGCGCGCGCCTTGCCCATGCTGCAGGCGGGGTAGTTGACGCTGTGCGCGATGTTGCCGTTCTCCAGGTAATCCTTGAGCTCGCTGATGGCCATGTCGGCGCAGTTGGCCTCGGCCTCGCCGGTGCCGGCGCCCGAGTGCGTGGTGATAAACGTATTGGGCATCTTGACGGTCTTGGGCGTGGCAAAGTCGCAGCTAAACCAGCTGAGCTTGCCCTCGCGCAGGGCAGCGTCGACGGCGTCCTCGTCAATGATGGTTTCGCGCGCGTAGTTGATGAG